>JBBQDF010000271.1:0-4577 GCA_038319475.1 Thermoanaerobaculia bacterium | reverse complement strand
CCCTGATCGCCGGCGGGATCGGGCTGTCGTATCTGGACCCCAACTTCAACAAGGTCGCGACGCTGCCCGACAACGTGCCAATCGTCGGGATGATCTTCCTGGTCGGGTTCTTCTTCTGGTTCGCCATGACGCAGGCGTACGAGAACGACCGGCGGATCGCCGAGGGGCGTCCTCCCATCGAGGGAGAAGACTCAGGGCAGAAGGTCTTCTCGTGGCCCGACCTGGTCTACGTCGAGCTGATCTGCCTCGTCGTCGTCATGGCCGTGATGATCGTGTGGTCGATCGTCCTGAAGGCGCCGCTCGAAGAGCCCGCAAATCCCACCGACTCGCCGAACCCCGCCAAGGCGCCCTGGTACTTCCTCGGCCTGCAGGAGATGCTGGTGTACTTCGACCCCTGGCTGGCCGGGGTCGTCCTTCCCAGCCTGATCATCGTCGGGCTGATGGCGATTCCCTACATCGACACCAACCCGAAGGGGAACGGCTACTTCACGTTCCGGGAGCGGCGGTGGGAGATCTCGATCTTCCTCGTCGGGTTCCTGGTGCTGTGGTGCGTCCTGATCGTCCTCGGCACGTTCCTGCGCGGCCCCAACTGGAACTTCTTTGGGCCCTACGAGTTCTGGGACATCAACAAGCTCGTTCCGCTCAACAACATCAACCTGTCCGAGATCATCTGGATCAAGCTCTTCAAGCGGAGCATGCCGAACTTCTGGCTCTTCCGCGAGGTCTTCGGCCTGGTCCTGGTCGGTTTCTACATCGCCGCGCTGCCGCTCCTTCTGTCGAAGACCTTCCTCCGGCGCTTCTTCGAGAAGATGGACACGCCCCGGTACCTGCTCGGCGTCTCGCTCGGCCTGATGATGATGTCGCTGCCGATCAAGATGTATCTCCGCTGGATCTTCAACCTGAAGTACATCGTCGCGATCCCCGAGTTCGCGTTCAACATATGAAGAAGCTTTCCGCTGTCAGGGATCCGCCGTCAGCCGGAACGAAGCGCCGTCTTCAGCTGAGAGCTGAAGGCTGAGAGCTGACCGCTCACCATGCCCCGCAAAGCCCCCGCCGAGCCGATCGACCACCACTACTCGATCCCGCGGTTGAACCGCGCCTTCTTCTGGACGGCGATCATCCTGACGGTGATCTTCGTGTGGATGGTCATCGCGGACTACTCGCGCGACTGGAAGACGATGCAGCGCGCCTTCATGCGGCTGGACGCGAAGAAGACGCGCGAGGCTGCGATCGCCGCGCGGACGAAGGCGCTCGACCAGGAGCACGCCCGGCTGATCGGAGAACTGCGCGCGGCGCGCCGGGAGCTGACGACCCGCAAGGCGGAGCTCGCGCGGCTGTCCGCGAAGGTCCGCGAGCTCGACCCGAAGATCTACGGGGCGGACCAGGACTACCGTTTCGCCAAGGCGTCCTTCGACGCCGAGCTCTACAAGTACGAGGACGCGCTCGCCAACCGGCCCTCGGCGGCCCCGGCCTTGAAGAAGTCGCTCGACCGGACCCGCCAGGAGCTCGACCAGAAGACCGTCCGCCTGGCGCAGCTGCGCAAGGAGGAGGCCGAGGCGTCCGCCCGGATCGCCGAGGTCAACGCGAAGCGTCAGGAGATCGAGACCACGATCGAGAAGCAGACGGCCGATTTCCGCCTGACGCGCCAGAAGTTCGCCGGCTTGAAGCAGGACACGCTCTTCCGGCTGCGCAACTCGCCGATCCTGGACATGGTCAATCCCTCGCTCAAGGTCCAGCAGGTCCAGCTCCCGGATCACTTCAACAACGTCAACTTCATGCGGATCCCGCGAGTCGACCGGTGCACGACGTGCCACGTCGCCGCCGACCGGAAGGGATTCGAGGACCCGAAGATCCGCGAGGTTTTCCGGACGCACCCGCGAATCCACCGCATGGTCGGCAGCGAGTCGATGCACCCGGCCAATTCCTTCGGGTGCACGCCCTGCCACGGCGGCCGGGACCGCGCGACGTCGTTCTGGTCGGCCGGGCACTCGCCGACGACCGAGGCCCAGAGGGTCCGCTGGGAGAAGAAGTACGACTGGGAGTTCGACCGGTTCAACGAGACGCCCGTGCTCCCGCTGAAATACGCCGAGTCGGGCTGCTACCGCTGCCACGCGGCCGAGACCAACTTCCCCGAGGCGCCCACCCTCGACGCCGGCATGCGCATCGTCGAGGGGCTCGGCTGCTGGGGGTGCCACCGCATCGACGGCCTCGACAAGCAGCACCTGCCACGCGTCGGGCCCTCCCTCGAAAAAGTCGGTGCGAAGGTTCCCCGGGACTGGGCCACGCGCTGGGTCATGGACCCGGCGGCTTTCCGGCCGAATACGAAGATGCCGACGTTTTTCTACCAGGAGAATTTCATCGACGTGTCCGGCCACCGGCCGCCGACGGCCGCGCAGAAGACGATGAACGAAGAGGGAAGAGTCGAGAACGACACGATGGCCAACGCGATCGTGGCGTACCTCTACGACAAGTCCCGGCCGGCCGAGGTGCCTCCGGTCGAGGGCCGCGGCGATCCAAGCCGCGGCCAGGCGCTCCTGGCCGAACGCGGCTGCTACGGCTGCCACATCGTGGATCCCAACGCCCAGCGGGATCTGACCGGAACCTACCGGCAGTTCGGTCCGAACCTGGCGGGCATCGGCGCGAAAGTCTCGCGCGACTGGATCTACCAATGGATTCGGGACCCCAAGCGGTGGAGCCCGGAGACCAAGATGCCGAACCTGCGCCTCACTACGGAGGACGCGCTCGACATCGCCGAGCACCTGTCGACACTCAAGGCTCCCCCGAAATTTCTCGAAGCTTCTCTCCCGAAGACCGACGAGGCGAAGCTCGAGAAGATGGCTCTGTACTTCCAGATGTCGACCAGGACCCTGTTCGACGCGAAGGCCGAGCTCGCGAAGATGGACCTTCACGCCCGCGAGGTCTACGCCGGAAAGAACCTGATCGCGCACTACGGCTGCTACGCGTGCCACGCGATCCCGGGCTTCGAAGACGCCAAGCCCATCGGGACCGAGCTGACGGAGGAGGGGTCGAAGGCCGTGCACCGTCTCGACTTCGGCTTCCAGCACATCCCGCACACGCGGCAGGACTGGTTCCGGACGAAGCTCCACGCCCCGCGCATCTTCGACCGGGACCGCGCGCGCGGCTGGGAGGAGAAGCTGCGGATGCCGAACTTCCGCCTGTCGGAGCGGGAGCTCGACCAGGCGGTCACGGCCGTGCTCGGCTTTCAACAGTTGAACGCCGCGCCGAACGTCGTCCACGCGCTCGACCCGCGCCAGTCCGCCGTCGAGCGCGGGCGGCGGATCGTCAAGAACAGCAACTGCCAGGGCTGCCACGTCATCGAGGGCTTCGGCGGTTCGTACCGCTCGCTCGTGGCGGACCCGTCGCTGGCGCCTCCGATCATCCAGGGCGAGGGGGCGAAGGTCCAGAGCGACTGGCTGTTTTCGTTCCTCGAGAGCCCGAAGACCGGCCAGATCCGGCCCTGGCTCGAGGTCCACATGCCGACCTTCGAGTTCACCGACCACGAGTTGAACGACCTGACCCAGTACTTCGCATCGCTCGACCGGGCTTCCTATCCCTTCCTCGTCGCGCAGGCGCCGCCCAACCCGGCGACGTGGGCGGCGGGCAAGAGGGTGTTCGAGCTGCTGAAGTGCGCGCAGTGCCATCCGCGGTCTGTCGAGGACATGAACCGGCCCGGTGTCGACCGCGCGAGCCTCGCGCCGAACCTTCAGATGGCCTCGTCGCGGCTGCGGCACGACTGGATCGCGGACTGGATCCTGCGGCCCGACGAGTGGATGCCGGGCACCCGCATGCCGACGAACTTCCCCAAGGGCGACGACGGGAAGCGGTACTCGCCCCTGGCGGCGCTTCTCGACGCGCCCAACTTCGCCGCGGACCGCGCCGAGTTCGGGCGGCTCCTGGGAGGCGACGATGGCGCGAAGCAATTCCTGTCGGACGCCGTCGCCGTGACGCACGCGCTGGCCGACTACGTGTGGTCCCTGGGAGCCAACGGCGGCGCGGCGCCCGCGCCGGTGAAGGCGCCGCAAACCGGCCAGACGGCGGGCGGCGTGACGCGGGCTCCGGCGGCGGCCGGCGGCGCCCGCTAGCCTCGCGGTGCCCCGCCTCGACCTCGACGTCGTCCTCTTCTACGGGAGCCTGTTCCTCTCCCTCGCCGCCGTCGTGGTCTTTCTGTTTCTCCTGCGCCGCCCGGGGAAACGCGGCTGACGCCTCAGACCTCGTCGTCGAGCAGGAAGTCTTTCAGGATCGTCTCGCCCTTCTTCCAGGCGGCATCCCAGGTTTTCTCGGGGCTCTCGAAGACCAGGATGTAGACCGTCTGGGTGCGGCTGTTCCCGATCGCGAGGGCGTGGAGAATCAGGGGCAGTTGTCCCGGTTCGACTTTCCGGACCCGGCACCCGAAGCCTTTCAAGACGCCCGTTTCCGTCTGCCAGAGGTCCTGAGCCTCGTTGCCTTCCGCCATGGCCGCGATGAACTGCGCGGCTTTTTCCTGCGCGCCGGCTTTGAGGGTCTGGACGTTGACCATCAGCCCGGTCTCGTACTCGCCCTTCGTGCCGAGGTTCTCC
>JBBQDF010000270.1:0-4579 GCA_038319475.1 Thermoanaerobaculia bacterium | reverse complement strand
AGGCAGTTGTCCCGGTCCGGCGGGCACTTCTCTCCGTGCACGACAAGACGGGTGTCGCGGAGCTTGCGCGGGAGCTCGCCGCCCGCGGCGTCCGCCTCGTCTCGACGGGCGGAACGGCCGCGCATCTCAGGCAGGCCGGGCTCGAGGTCTCTCTCGTCGAGGAAGAAACCGGGTTTCCGGAGATCCTGGGAGGGCGCGTCAAGACGCTCCATCCGAAGATCTTCGGGGCCGTGCTCGCGGACGATACGCGCGAGGACCACGCGCGGGAGCTCGCGGAAGGCGGGATCGAAGCGTTCGACCTCGTCGTCGTCAACCTCTACCCGTTCGAAAAAACGGTGGCCGCCGGTGGCACGCCGGGCGAGTCGATTGAAATGATCGACGTGGGCGGCACGGCACTGGTCCGCGCCGCGGCGAAGAACCACGCGCGGGTCGCCGTCGTCGTGGATACGGCGAGCTACCCGGGACTTCTGGAGGAGACCCGCAGGGTGGGAGGGACGACGCTGGCCACCCGTCAGCGGCTGGCGGCAAGGGCCTTCGCGCGCACGGCCGCGTACGACGGGGCGATTGCGCGGTACCTCGCCCGCGAGGGAGGCTCGGAGGACTCATTCCCGGAAAATCTGGTGCTGTCTTTCGAGAGGCTCGGGTCGCTCCGTTACGGCGAGAACCCGCATCAGCGTGCCGCCGTCTATGGCGATCCGGAGGCGCCCCCCGACGCGCTGATCCGCTATCAGATGCTTCAGGGCAAGGAACTGTCGTTCAACAACCTTCTGGATCTGGATTCCGCCGTCGGGCTCGCGCGCGATTTCGAAGGGCCGGCCGCGGTCATCGTCAAGCACAACAACCCGTGCGGCGCGGCAATCGGGGACACGCTCGTTGAAGCCTTTGGACGGGCGTTCGCGTGCGATCCGCTGGCCGCCTTCGGAGGCATCATCGCGATCCGGGGAGTGGTCGACGGAGCGATCGCGTCCCTGGTGCTGCAGCACTTCGTCGAAGTCGTCGCGGCGGACGATTTCACTTCCGAGGCGACGGCTTTCTTCGCGAAGAAGCCGAACATCCGCCTCCTGAAGCTCCCGGTTTCCCGGCCTCCCATCGCGGGGATCGACTGGAAGCGGATCGACGGAGGGCTTCTGGTACAGGACGCCGACACGCAAGCGGATCAGTCTCGCGGGTGGCGCACGGTCTCCCAGCGCAAGCCGACAGCGGTCGAGAAGGCCGCGTGCGAGCTCGCCTGGCGGGTGGCGCGTCGCGTGAAGTCGAACGCCATCGTTCTGGCGAATGCCCGCCAGACGATCGGAATCGGGGCGGGACAGATGAGCCGCGTCGACGCGTGCCGGCTCGCGGCGACCAAGCCGGTGCTGCCGGTCGTCAATTGCGGAGCCGCGTCCGATGCGTTTTTCCCTTTCCGGGACGGCGTCGATGTCCTCGCGCAGGCGGGCGTCACGGCCATCGTGGCGCCGGGAGGCTCCATCCGGGACCAGGAAATCGTCGCGGCGGCCGATGAGCACCAGATGGCGTACATGATCGCTCCGCGGCGGCATTTCCGGCATTGAGAGATTGAAAAGCAGACCCGCCGACGGTTTTCGAAATGGGCGCCCGCGTCCGCGCGTTTCTGCACGCATGACCCGATGGATTGCGGCCGCGCTGCTCGCGGGCTCTCCCCTGCTCGCGCAGACAGAGACGCCTCGGGCGGGACTGCCTGCCGACGTTGCCGCCGCGTTCGGCCGCGCGGCCTCCGTGTACACCGATGGGTCGGCGCACGCCGCTCCCTTCACGCAGATCTACACCCCCTCCGGATTCACGACCGCGAGGCGCGAATCCGGCACGCTCTGGATTCAGTCGCCCCAGCGGCTTCGCTTCGACTACGACGCTCCGGAGAAGAAGACCTTCACCTACGACGGCGGCGAAGGCCGTCTCTTCACGCCGGAGGACAGGCAGTTGACGATTCAACGCCTCTCCCCGGAGGAGCGCGCGCGGCTTCCGATCGTTTTTCTTTCCGATCCGGCCGATCTCGCGCGCGAGTACGCGGTGACAGGGGAATCGGGCGGCACCGGGGCGACCCGCGTCCTCTTGAAGCCGCGCGCCGCGCGGCCCGAGCTCGCGTGGCTGCGTCTGACGATGGGCCGTGACGGCACGGTCGCGGAGCTCTCCTACGAGGATGGCTCCGGAAACCGCACCGAATTCCGTTTCGAGGGGTGGCGCCGGCAGAAAGCCCGGCCTCCGGCGGATTTTCGCGTCGCGGGACCGCCCGGCACCAGAATCCTCCAGAACTGACCAGATTCGCGTTCCCGGCCTTCTGATTTCACCAGACGGCGACCGCGGCGGCCCGGAACGGCCTCCCTCCGGACGCACCCTCCCGCTACGCTGAAATAGAATAACGGCCGCCATGGCAACGGAGTTCTCTTTCGACGTGGTCTCCAAGGTGGACCTGCAGGAGGTCGTCAACGCCGTTGCCCAGGCATCCAAGGAGATCGCGACGCGCTTTGACTTTCGGGGGAGCGCCTCGAAGATCGAGTGGAACGAGAAGGAGCTCGAGCTGACGCTGACGTCCGACGACGCCCACAAGTTGAAATCCGTCGTCGATATTCTGGAAACGCGGCTCGTCAAGCGCGGGGTCGCCGTGAAGGCGCTCGACTTCGGGAAGATCGAAGACGCCGCCGGCGGCACCGTGCGTCAGGTCGTGAAGATCCAGCAGGGGATCGTGTCCGAAAAAGCCAAGGAGATCGTCAAGGCGATCAAGGACCGCAAGATCAAAGTGCAGGCGGCGATCCAGGGCGACCAGGTCCGGGTTTCCGGCCGCAACAAGGATGACCTGCAGTCCGCGCAGACCCTGCTGCGCGGCGGCGATTTCGGCTTGCCGCTGCAGTTTACGAATTACCGATGAGCGTGCGCCGCCTCGCGAACCCCCGTTTCGCGCGCGCGTACGAGTTGATCGCGGACAAGCTCGATCTGGTCGAAAAGGAGCTGGCCCTCCACTTCCGATCCTCGATCCCGACGATCGACGGGATCGGGAGCTATCTCGGGTCCGGGGGCGGCAAACGGCTGAGGCCCGCGCTGCTCCTGTTGTCCTCGCGCCTGCTCGGGTACGAGGGGGGTGAAAAGGACGTCCGGTACGCGGCGGTCGTCGAGTTCATTCACACCGCGACGCTGGTGCACGACGACATCATCGACGAGGCGAGCCTGCGCCGGGGCCGCACATCGGCGAACGCGCGGTGGGGAAACAATTTGACGGTCCTGTTCGGCGATTACCTCTACACGAAATCGATGGGGATCGCGCTCGACGAGGGGGACCTGACGATCCTGAAGGTCCTCTCCGACACGACACTCTCGATGATTGAAGGCGAGATTATCGCGATCGAGAAGACCGGAAACATCCAGGTCACGCGCGACGAGGCGCTCGACATCATCCGGCGCAAGACCGCCGACCTCTTCTCGGCCGCGTGCCGTCTGCCGGCGCACTTCGCCCCGCGCGGGGATCTCTTCGCCGCGGAGCACCTCGCCGAATACGGGCGATGCCTCGGCGTCGCGTTCCAGCTCATCGACGATCTGCTCGATTACACCGGCAGCGAGGAGTCGACCGGGAAGCCCGTGTTGAACGACCTTAGGGAAGGCAAGCTCACGATGCCTCTGCTCTTGGCACTTCCCCGCGCGAACGCGGCGGAGCGGGAAGCGGTCTCGACCGTGGTCCGCGAGCGGGAGTTCCGGTCCGTCGCGCCGTCTGAGATCCTTTCGCTCGTGGAACGGCACAAGGGGATCGCCGAGACGCGGGCCTTAGCGCGCGACTACGCGGGCGCCGCGCGAGTCGCGCTCGGCTCCTTCGCCGACTGCGAGGCGAAGGATGGGCTTCTGCTCGCGACTGAGTCCGTGATCGACCGCGTTAGTTAGCAAATAAACATTGCCGCGGCGCGGGAAGCTGCCTACAATCAACACAACAATGTCACGCGCCGCTCCGTGGACCAGTATCACCAGTAAATTCAAAACGTTAGCTCGACCCGGCGGTCCGGATGCCGGCGAAGAAGCGCGCCTGTATTACCGCCGCGCCTGCCTCGCCGCTGCCGAGGAGCGGTTCGATGTCGCGCTCGTTTTCTGTTCGAAGGCGCTCGAGATCGACCCTCGCAACCTGGCCACCCGGCTGCTCGTCGGAAAGATCCACGATCGCGGCCTCGCCGACGTCAGCGCCGCCGTGACGGCGTACAGGAAAGTCATCGCGCTCGCCTCCTACGACCCGCGCGACCCGTACTGCTCGGCGGCGCAGGCCGCGCTGGACCAGCTGGTGCAGGCGCAGTCGGATTGAGAGGCGGATTTCAACGTTCAGCATTCAGCATTCAGCGTTCAGCGTTCAGCGTTCAGCGTTCAGCGCTTGACGGCGGCTGGACACCAGATGACGGCGACGCACCGCCGGCCGGTGCCTCTCCGAACGCTTAACGCTCGACGCTCGACGGTGAACGAGCTCCCGCAAGCGCCGCCCAGCCCCAGGGATGGAGTGGCGGTTTTCCCAGAACCGCGGCTTTCTGCGGCCCCGGCGCATCGAGCCGCAGGCCTTTCGGATCTACCGTCCAGCGGGCGTCGCTGACTAAGACCG
>JBBQDF010000269.1:0-4583 GCA_038319475.1 Thermoanaerobaculia bacterium | reverse complement strand
AGGATGATCTCTGGCTCGAGCGCGATCGATCGCGCGAGTGCGATCCGCTTCTTCATGCCGCCGGAAAGCTCCGACGGCATTTTCTTCTGCGTCCCGGGCAGCCCCACCATCTGGAGCTTCTGGGCGACGAGCTCGCCAATCTCCTTCGGTGTTTTGTCTGTGTGCTCCTTCAGCGGAAAGGCGATGTTCTGTTCGACATTCATCGAGTCGAAGAGCGCGCCTCCCTGAAACAGCATCGCCAGCCGCCGGCGAACGGGGGAAAGCTGCTCTTCGCTCAAGGGAACGATCGATTCGCCGAACACCCGGACGTCTCCCGCGTCCGGCTTCGTCAGCCCGTTGATGTGGCGCAGTGCCACGCTCTTGCCGGTCCCGGAGGGCCCCAGTATGCAGAGAACTTCTCCGCGATGAACGGACAGGTTGACACCCGCGAGGATTTCGCGAGACCCGTAGTGCTTCCAGAGGTCGACGAACTCGACGACGGGCTCGGCGCCGGGAAGCGGTGTTTGCCGGTCGCGCGGCGAGCGTGCCGGGGTGCTCATCGATGATTCACAGCGAGAGAAAGAGCTTGGTCAGGAAAAAGTCGGAGATGAGCACGCAGATCGATGCGAACACGACGGTGCGGGTGGTCGAGATCCCGACCGCGGCGGCGCCCCCTTCCGTGCGGAGCCCGTTCCAGCAGCCGATCAAGGCGATCTCGAAACCGAAGAAGAAGGTCTTCGCAAGGCCGCTCATGATGTCCGAGATCTGAAGCTGGTTCCAGATGCTGGTCAGGTAATCCTGCGTCGTCATCTGAAGCTCGACGATCGCGATCCCGAGCCCGCCCAGGATGCCGAGCACGTCAGCGAGGGCGGTCAACACGGGCAGCATGAAGAGCGTCGCGATGACGCGTGGGACCACGAGGCGCCGCACGGGGGAGATGGCCATGGCCCGCAAGGCGTCGACCTGTTCCGTGACCTGCATCGAACCGATCTCCGCCGTAATTCCGGAGCCCACGCGGCCGCCGACCATCAGGGCGGTTAAGACCGGACCGAGCTCCCGGACGAGGGACAGCGATACGACCCGGCCCACGAACAGCTTTCCACCGAAGGCGGCGAGCGAATAGGCGGTCTGCAGGGCGAGCACCATTCCCGTGAAGAGCGCCGTTATCCCCGTGATCGAGACCGATTTGACCCCGATCTCGTCCATCTGGCGGAGGGTCTCGGTGCCGTAGAAAGGCTTGCTCACCGCTCCCACGACCGTCTGGGCGGCCAGCTGTGTCAGGCCGCCGACATACTCGACGACCGCCTGGCCGCGCCGGCCGAACCGGTCCACAAAGCGGAGCCAGCGGAAGTTCCGGTAGAAAAGGGCGGTCGCGGAGGGCTGCGGCACGGGCATCCTGTGGCGATTGTATGCCGCAGGCGCCCGCTCGTAAATCGCGGGAGCGCGAAGACTTGCTCCTCGAGAAGGACGCGGCTTGTTCGCCGGTTTTTTGACCCGGCCGTCGCGCCGGGGGTTCCGGGCTAGGATCGGGTTTCCGATGCGGATGCTGCGTGCGGGGCTCGTCTGGCTCGGGATCTGCCTGGCGACCCTCCTCTTCGGGGTTCCCGCGATCTTCGCGGCCTTTCTCCCCCCCCGCGGCGACTGGTTCCTGCGCTTCGCTCGCGGATGGGCGCGCACCATCCTCGCCTTTTCCGGCGTTTCGCTCCGCGTGCTCCGGCCCGAGCGTCTCCGCGATCTGCCCCCGGTCGTCCTGGTGGCCAATCACGAGAGCCTCGCGGACATCCTCGTTCTGCTCGCGACGGTCCCGCTCCAGGTGCGGTTCCTCGCCAAGCGGAGCGTTTTCCGCGTCCCCGTCCTCGGGTGGTCCATACGCGCGGCCGGATTCGTGCCGGTCGACCGGGGAGATCGAAAGCGCAGCGCCTCGACGTTCGAAGCGGCGCTCGCGCGGCTGACGAGCGGGCGCTCGGTCGTCATCTTCCCGGAAGAGACGCGCACGCGGACAGGAGATCTCCTTCCCTTCAAAAAGGGCGCGGCGCTCCTGGCCCTGAGGTCGGGGTGCCCCCTTCTGCCGGTGGGGATCGCCGGGACCCGGCCGGTGCTCTCCCGGGAGTCCCTCGTCCCGAGCGCGGGGCGCGTCGTGCTCGCCGTCGGAGAGCCGATTTTGACCACGGGGCTCGAAACGAAAGACCGCTCCGCGCTGACGTCCGCCGCGCGCGCCGCCGTCGTCGCGCTTCGCGAGGAGGCCGCGGCGGCGCGGGCCGGCGGCGCGTGATAATTTCACCGGCGGAGGGCGCATGCCGCCGACGAGCGAGTTGACGGAAGAAAAAGTCCTCGAAACCCTTCGGACCGTCAAGTTTCCGGGGCTGTCGCGCGACATCGTCTCGTTCGGATTCGTGAAGGACCTCGCCGTCGGCGGGGGCAACGTCTCCTTTCGCCTCGAGATCACGACCGAGTCTCCGCGCGCCGCGGAGCAGATCGAGCGCGACGCGAAGGAGAAGCTCGGTTTGCTTCCGGGCGTCAACGCGGTGACGGTCCGCATGTCGGTGCAGCCGCCCTCGATGGCCGCGCCGCGCGGAGCGGCGGGCGTTCCTCCCGTCGAACCGGGCCTTCTCCGCGACGTGCGTTTCAAGGTGGCGGTCGCCTCCGGGAAGGGAGGCGTCGGCAAGTCCACCGTCGCGGCCAATCTCGCGCTGGCTCTCGCAAAGCTCGGCCATCGCGTCGGTCTCATGGATTCGGACATCTACGGCCCGTCCCAGCAGATGATGATGGGAATCGACGAGAAGCCTTTCATCAACCCCGAGAACCAGATCGTCCCGATCGAGCGGTACGGGGTGAAGGTGATGTCGCTCGGGTTTTTGATGGACGTCGATCAGCCCGTGATCTGGCGCGGCCCGATGGTCATGAAGGCGGTCGAGCAGTTCCTGCAGGACGTCGCCTGGGGACATCTCGATTTCCTGCTCATTGACCTGCCACCGGGCACCGGCGATGCGCAACTCACCCTGACCCAGAAAATCCATCTCTCGGGCGCCGTGATCGTGACGACTCCCCAGGACGTCTCTCTGATCGACGCGCGCAAGGGGCTCGCGATGTTCCAGAAGGTCAACGTGCCCGTGCTCGGGATCATCGAGAACATGTCCTACTTCATCTGCCCGAAGTGCGGACACCGCGAGGAGATTTTCAAACACGGCGGCGGCGAAAAGACGGCGAAGCAGCTGCGCGTGCCGTTTCTCGGAGAGATTCCTCTGGATCCCAAGGTGGCGATCGGCGGGGACTCCGGTCGGCCGATCGTGGCGGGGGAGCCCTCTTCGCCCGTCACGGCGTCCTACCTCGGGATCGCCGAGGCGATCCACAGAACGCTCGAAGGGCCGGTGTCGTAGAGGGCCCGGCCGCGAGGTCAGGGTCCGGGGTCCGCGGGCGCCGACCGCCGGTTTCGCCCCGGGGTTCGAGGGGCCGGCTAAAACGCGTTCGTGTCGGCCCGGCTGACGGGTGTCCCCTGCGGGCTGAAGTACGTCTTTTCGGAGCCGGTCATGGTGTCGAGAACCGTGACCGTGTACTGGACATCCGTCAGGGCGCCGTAGAACACCCAGAACTTTCCGTTCAACGGCCGGCCGTCGACGACTTTCAACATCAGCTCGATGTTGTTGGCGGTGAAGAACCAGAAGTACCCGGTGTCGGCGGTCAACGGAACAGCGGTGCCCTTTCCGCTCGTGCCCTGCGTGGGCACCTGCCACGCGACACTCACCTGAAACCGGTTCGAGTTCAGGCAGAGCGTCGCCGGTCCGGGGGCGCACGGCAGAAGGGCCGTGACGAGCTGGATGGCAAAGTTGCGGATCCTCCCCGTGGTGCCGGTCACGAGGTCCTCGACACGCAGCGTCCACACGCCGTTCCCCGGCTTTCCGCCGAATCGGTCGAGCGACTGCGCGGCCGCGTCGGTCTTTCCGTAAAACGCGTTGATGGGGTGCTGGCTCGTACCCGTCTGGTCGGACAGGGTGACCGTGGTGCCGTCCGGCCCCGTCAGGGTGACGCGGAGCTGCGCCGGCTCCGCATGGTCGATTTCCACCCAGGCCTGAACGGTCCCGAGGGTTCCCGTGAAACCGGAAGTCGTGACGGTCGCCGTCGCGGAGCCGCTGCCATCGGGAATGAGAACGGTGCCGCCGGTGTAGGTCGCCACTTTCGCGGCCGTCTGCTGGACGGCGGCGAGCACGTCGAGGCGCGGTGTGACGATCCCGTTGCGGGTATCGGTGACCGGCTTTCCGGTCGCGCGCAGAAGGCTGACGAGTCCCGCGGGACCGAGGTCGGGCCGGGCCTGGTGGAGCACCGCGACGGCACCCGCGAACGCCGGGGTCGAAGCGGAGGTCCCCGCGAAATTCGCGTCCGTCCCCCCGCCCTTCGTGACGACGTTCCAGAAGGCGCCGGGCGCGAGGATCGAAAGGGTGCTGTTCGAGTCCGAAAAGCAGACGACCTGGTCGGGAGCAACGGGGGCGTCCGTGCATCCGTCGGGATCGGACCACCGGACGCGGGAAAAAGCGCTCGAATAGACGGCCCCGACCGAGATCGCGGAGGTCACGCACGCGGGCTGTGCGATCTGGTTCGAACGCGCTCCG
>JBBQDF010000268.1:0-4598 GCA_038319475.1 Thermoanaerobaculia bacterium | reverse complement strand
TATGGCCAGCTCATGGGCGCGGTGATCGATTTCCTGATCATCGGCCTCGTCGTCTTCCTCCTGGCGAAGCTCCTGCTGCCGAAGCTTTCCGAAGCGCCCAAGACCAAGTCGTGCCTCCAGTGCGGCGAGACGATCCCTCTGGCGGCGGCGAGTCGCGCGACCGGGACCCGGAACGGCGAGCACGAAACGTAGTCGAGGCCAACCGCATGGAAGAACTCGATCGACCTCGGGTCTCCCCCGTGCTCTCCACAGATGCCGATCTTCAAGCCCGGTTTCGCCTCCCGGCCGCGGCGGGTCGCGAGCGACACGAGCTCTCCGACGCCGTACTGATCGAGGCTCGCGAACGGGTCCTCGGGAAGGATCCCCTCCGCGATGTAGATGGGAAGAAACGAGCCGGCGTCGTCCCGGGAGTACCCGTAGGTCAGCTGCGTCAGGTCGTTCGTGCCGAAGGAGAAGAAGTCGCAGTTCAACGCGATGCGGCCGGCGCGCAGGGCGGCACGCGGGACCTCGATCATCGTTCCCACGCGGTAGTTGACCCGGTTTCCGGCGATCCGCCTCGCGGTTTCGTCTACCAGCTTCTTGAGGCGGTCGAATTCGCCCCGGGCGCCTACGAGGGGGATCATGATTTCCGGGTTCGGATGCACCCCCTCCGCGAGCGCCTGGGACGCGGCTTCGAAAATCGCGCAGACCTGCGTCTCGTAGATTTCAGGATGGGTGATCCCGAGGCGGCACCCCCGATGGCCGAGCATCGGGTTGACCTCAGCCAGTGCGTGGACCCGCTCCCGGATCGCGTCCGGGGAGACCCCGAGGTCTTCCGCCGTGCGGCGGACCGCGTCCTCCTCCTTCGGCAAAAACTCGTGGAGAGGGGGATCGAGGAGCCGGATCGTGACCGGACGCCCGGCCATTTCGCGGAAGATGCCCAGAAAGTCTTCCCGCTGCATCGGGAGGATCTTCGCGAGGGCCTCGCGCCGCCCCTCAGGAGTATCGGCGAGGATCATTTCGCGCACCGCGAGGATACGTTTTTCCTCGAAGAACATGTGTTCCGTGCGGCAAAGCCCGATCCCCTCGGCCCCGAAGAGGCGGGCGATGCGCGCGTCCTCCGGCGTATCCGCATTGGCCCGTACGCCGAGCCGCCGGCGCGCGTCGGCCCACGCGAGCAGGCGTGTGAACGCCATCGCGACGGGTGACTTCTCCATGGGCATGGATCCTTCGATGACGACCTGGAGCACTTCGGACGGCTGGGTCGGAATCTTTCCGAGGAGCACTTCTCCCGTCGACCCGTCCACCGAAATCCAGTCTCCCTCTCCCGCGGAAAGCCCGCGAGCGCGGATATGGCCGTGCCCGGGGTCAACGGACAGCTCCCCCGCGCCGACGACGCACGTCTTGCCCATCCCGCGCGCCACGACCGCCGCGTGCGACGTCATTCCCCCGCGAGTGGTCAGAATTCCAACCGACGCATGCATGCCGGCGATGTCTTCCGGCGACGTCTCTTCACGCACGAGGATGACGGGAACGCCCTCTCCGGACATCGCGACGGCGCGATCGGCCGTGAAGGCAATTTGCCCGCATGCGGCGCCCGGTCCCGCGGGAAGACCCTTGCCCAGGTAACGGCCCGACTTCACCGCCGCTTCTTTTTCCTTGCCGGTGAAGACAGGCGCGAGAAGCTGGACGAGCTGCTCCGACTCCACGCGCGCGATCGCCTCGTCTTCGGAGATCACCCCCTCGTCCACCATCTCCGTCGCGATACGCACGGCGGCGAAGCCGGTCCGCTTTCCGTTGCGGGTCTGCAGCAGGTAGAGGCGGCGATCCTCGATGGTGAACTCGATGTCCTGCATGTCGCGGTAACGCGTCTCGAGAACGTCGCGCAGACGCAGGAGCTCGGCGTACGCCTCGGGCATCGTCTCTTCGAGCGAAACCCCCGAGCCGTCGCTCGACAGCGGCCGGGGCGTCCGGATGCCGGCGACCACGTCCTCGCCCTGCGCGTTCGGGAGAAACTCCCCGTAAAAGCGCCGCTCGCCCGTCGCCGGGTCGCGCGTGAAGGCCACACCGGTGGCCGAGGTCTCGCCTCGATTGCCGAACACCATCGACTGCACGTTGACGGCGGTGCCCCAGTCGTCCGGAATGTGGTGAAGCTTGCGGTACGTCTTCGCTCGCTCGTTGTCCCACGAGCGGAACACCGCCGCGATCGCGCCCCAGAGCTGTTCGCGCGGATCCTCCGGGAACTCCTTTCCCGTCTTCTCGCGGATCAGCTTCTCGTGCCTCGCGACAACGTCCGCAAGGTCTTCGCCCGAAAGATCCACGTCGGCGGCGATGTCTGACTCGCGTTTCTTCTCGGCGAGCGTCCGGTCGAACTCATGGCGCGGCACCCGCAGGACGACGTCTCCGTACATTTCGAGAAAGCGCCTCCGGCAATCGAGCGCGAACCTCTGGCCCGACACGCCCGCGAGACCCTTCATGGCGCGGCTCGTCAGCCCGAGATTCAGGATCGTGTCCATCATCCCGGGCATCGAAGACCGGGCGCCCGAACGGACGGAAACGAGAAGCGGGTCCTCCGGATCGCCGAAGCGCTTTCCAGTCGAGTGCTCGAGGCGGGCGAGGGCCGATTCGACCTCCGCGCGCACGCCGTCCAGACTCGCGCCGTGGGAAAAGTCGACGGACACGCCCGTTTCAATCGTGAAGCCCGGCGGAACGGGGATCCCGAGCGCGGTCATTTCGGCGAGCCCGGACCCTTTGCCGCCCAGCGTCTCCTTCCCGAGACCCGCGCCTTCCGCCTCGCCCTCGCCGAAGAAAAAGACCCGCTTCATCGGCTGGCCCTCACTTTTCCACGACGATTTCGGAGAAGTCCGCGAGCTTCGAGAACTCCCTCTGGATCGAAGCGAGAAGCGCGAGCCGATTCCGGCGAAGATCTTCTTCCGGCGCGTTCACGAGAACCTCCACGAAAAAGCGGTCGAGCGACGGTGCGATCGAAGCGATCATCCCCATGGCCTCCCGGTATCGCCGGGACCCCGCGAGCTCTTCTATCGCCTGGCGCGCCTGCAAAAAGTCGGCCGCCAGCCGCCGCTCCGCCGGCTCTCGATAGAGATCGGCGCTCGAAGGACCGGGCGGCTCCTCCGCGCCGACGATGTTGCGGATGCGTTTGAAGGCGAGCACGAGAGAGCGGAAATCCATCTCGCGCCGTGCCTGGGCGAGCGCCTGCGCGCGGTCGGCGACGTCCGCGAAATCCCAGACGCCGGTGTTCAAGACTGCCGAAATCTCATCGTACGTGTGCCCTCGCTTCTCGAGGAGGTTGCGCAGACGGTCGCCGAAAAACGCGCCGAGCTCGAGGAGCACGGAGTCGGCGTCCACGTCGACCGCCGCGGAATGAAGCGAGAGCGCCTTCCGCGCCACGGGGCGCCAGTCGAGCCTCCACCGGCGCGCCGTCGCGATCGACACGATGCCGAAGGCGGCGCGGCGCAGGCCGTACGGATCGCGGGAGCCCGTCGGGACGAGCCCGATCGAGAAGAGCCCGGTTAGGGTATCGAAGCGGTCCGCGAGCGAAAGGATCGCGCCGGCGGCTTCGCGGGGCGGATCGTCCGTCGCCGTGGCCGGCCGGTACTGGTCGTAAATCGCCTTCCAGACGGAATCGGGCTGCCCCTCGCGGCGGGCGTAGATCCCCCCGACGATCCCCTGCAGGCCCGTGAATTCCCTGACCATCAGGGTCGTGAGGTCCACCTTCGAAAGCCGCGCGGCCGTCAGAACGGAGTCGACGAGATCCGGCCGCGCCACGACATGGGCAATCGTCTCGGCGAGCTCCTGGAGCCGCCCGGTCTTCTGGCGATAGTCGCCAAGCCGGTCCTGGAACGTCAGCCGCGAAAGATCCTGCAGGCGCGACTCGAGTGGCTGGCGGACGTCGGACTCGTAGAAGAAACGCGCGTCGGCGAGGCGCGCGTTCAACACCCATTCATTTCCCTTCGCGATTAAACCGAGACGGTCCTGAGCGTTGTCCATCACGGCGACGAAGTGCGGCAGGAGGCCCGCCGGGCCGCGCACCGGCAGGTACTTCTGGTGCGTGCGCATCGCGGTCGTCGTGATCTCCTCCGGGATGTCGAGAAACTCCGGGGAGAAAGAGCCCCGCACCGTCCCGGGACACTCGACGAGATCCGCGAGCGTCGCGACGAGGTCCGCATCCGGCTCGATGGAGCCTCCGACTTCCCGCGCCATCTCCCTCGCGGATTCAAGAATCGTGATGCGGCGCGCCTCCCCGTCCGGCTCGACGCCTGCCGCCCGGAGCTTGCGCAGGTAATCTTCGGGACCGTCGACCGTGATCGGCTCGTCCGAGAGGATCCGATGGCCGACCGTGCCGTTCCCGGAAGAGACTCCGAAGAGGTCTAAGGGGACGACGGCTTCCCCGTACAGGGCCAGAACTCCGCGGACGGGCCGGACGAAAACGCCTTCCCCGCGCGCCCATCGCATCGTTTTTGGAAACGACAGCGAGGAAACGACCCGGGGCAGGACTTCCGAGAGGACGTCCGCGCAGGAACGGCCCGGAATCGTCCGGCGCGCCGCGACCGTCGGTCCGCGGGGCGAGTCAACGGTGACGAGCTCCGAGACATCGACTT
>JBBQDF010000267.1:0-4598 GCA_038319475.1 Thermoanaerobaculia bacterium | reverse complement strand
GAGCCACTCGAGAAAACTCGACCCCATCAGGTACGCCATCGATCCGCCGAGCCACCCGGAGGCTCCATTCATTCCCTCGTACGAAGGGAGCTTTCCTTCGATCGCGAAGCGGCGCAGCACCATCGCCCGGTAACCGGAAGAGGGGCGTCCGGAGCCCGTCAGAGCCCCTTCAACGAGCGTCGCATAGCCTTCCGCCACCCAGCGCGGCGAGTTCCAGAAGACCGGCCCGATCGGCAGCGGAAGCAGGCGTTCGACAAGGTTCGGACGGTTTCGCGGCCGGGTCAGGTGCACGATGTGGGCGAACTCGTGCGTGACGAGAAGCTCCGTCCAGTCGCGGAACTCGCCCAGTCCGGTTTCAGGATCGGGAGGTGTCGCCCAGAGCTCGATGCGCGGCCGGTCGAGGTACGGGTAGGCGATCCCGTTCGCATCCGCGGCCGGGTCCGAGACCACGACGTCGATCCGCCGCGCCGGCTCGAAGCCAACGTATTCGGCGACGCGCGGGTACACGGCCTCGAGCGACGAGGCCGCGCGAGCCGACCAGCGCGCAAATGGAGCGGGAAAGTGAACGCGGAAGTGCGGAGTCTCCAGGGTGCGCCAGGGTGCGGACGGCCGCTGCCCGAGTGCGGCTCCGGAAAAAAGAAAGAGGACCACGCACGCCAGCGCACGGAAAGACACTGCGCGCGGAGGCTATCAGGAGCGACGCGAGAGGAGAATGGGCGGCCCGGCGAACCCGTCGCCGGGCCCGAAGGAGGTGGGGGGCGGCCCCCGCTTCAGACGACGCGGCGGCGGCCGGAGACTAAGTGAATGAGAAACGAGATCACCGCGAGCACCAGCACGAGATGGATCGCCCAGCTCGTGACATGGAACGCGACGAGACCGAGGAGCCACGCAACCAGCAGGATGATGCCAACTGTCACCAACATTGGTCGAACCCTCCTTTCGAAGAAGATTGAGAGCAGGTTCTGTGCCCGCGCCCGGCCAGAGGCGTCAGAATGCCCGGCACGTTCTTCGCACTTCCGCGGTGTGCATGGCGCCACATGAGAAGTCGGTGGTTCTCGTCGTCGAAGACGATGACGACTTGAGAGCGGCCGTCGCCGACGTGCTCGAGGAAGAGGGATATGAAGTCGTGCAGGCGGCGCACGGCCGGGAAGCGCTCGAAATCCTCCGGCACCGCCGCGGCTTCTGCGCGATTCTTCTCGACATGCGGATGCCGGTGATGAGCGGCGTCGAATTTCGCCGCGCGCAGCTCCGGGAGCCGCGAATCGCCTCGATCCCGATCGTGGCCTTCTCCGCCGACGCGGGCGACCGAAAGGAAGCCGCCCGTCTCGGGATCGCCGCGTCTCTCTCGAAGCCGGTCGACATCCTCCAGCTTCTGGAAGCCGTAGCTTCGCTCTGCGGGGAGTCGGACCGCCTGGAAGACCAACCCGCCCGGCGCGCCCTGGCCGGTTGAGCCTTGCTGCTCGATAGTCCGCCTCCGGAGGAGGAGCCGTTCCGGATGACTCCCCGGTTCGGCGGCGATGCTCTCCGGCGCCGCCCGGGGCAGCCACGGAGGACTCGGACGGCCTCCCACAGGGCACGAGATTTGCTGCGCCTCCGAGCCCATGGACAATTCCGCCCTTCCGATTCCCCGGCGCAAGCTCCTGCTCGTCGAGGATGACGCGGAGCTGCGTCAGAGCCTCTGCGACCTCCTGCAGGACGCGGGTTTCGAAGTGGAGTGCGCGGAAAACGGGCGTGTCGCGCTCACCTACCTCGAGGGCAGCGTCGCTCCCTGCGTGGTTCTCCTCGATCTGATGATGCCCGTCATGAACGGATGGGAGTTTCGGGAGGCGCAGTCCAGAAACGAAAAGATCTCGGGGATCCCCGTGGTGATCCTGACGGCGGACGGGCGCGCGGACCTCAAAGCCGAGACCCTCGGAGCGGTCGGCTATCTGCGAAAGCCGATCCAGGTGGACCGTCTCCTGGGACTTCTCGCGCAGTTCGAGTGCTGAGGAGATTGATTGAGCGTTGAGCGTTGAGCGTTGAGCGTACGACGTCAGTCGCACTCTTTCGCGTTTCGCCTTGGGCCATCACCAGTTACCCTCTACGATCTCCACGCAGTGGCCTGGTCAGTCAGCCGAGGATGACGATCATCACGGGCGCGTCTCCGACAGGACGGGGGCCGCGGCGTCCGTCTCGGGGAAAATCGCCGGGATTATCGGGTCTCCACCTCCACCGGTTCGCCGTAGTACTCGTGTCCGAGATGAGTGATGGTTTCTTCACCCGACATCCACCGCATCGTGTTCTTCATCTTCGTCTGCTGGATGAAGAGATCGTGTTCCGGATTCAAGCCGGGCGCGGTCATGGGGCTCTTGAAAAAGAAGCTCAGCCATTCCTGAATGCCCGAGAACCCGGCCCGCTGCGCGAGGTTCATCAGGAGAACGAGATCGAGTACGACGGGCGCCGCGAGAATCGAGTCGCGGCAGAGAAAATCGATCTTGAGCTGCATCGGGTCCCCGAGCCAGCCGAACCGATCGTTGTTGTCCCACCCCTCCTTGGCGTCGCCGCGCGGCGGGTAATACTCGATGCGGACCTTGTGGTACAGGTCGCGGTAAAGGCGCGGGTATTTATCGGGCTGCAGGATGTGCTCGAGCACGGAAAGCTTCGAGACCTCCTTCGACTTGAAGCTGTCGGGATCGTCGAGCACCTCGCCGTCGCGGTTGCCGAGGATGTTGGTCGAGAACCAGCCGGCGAGCCCGAGTGAGCGCGCCTTCAGTCCGGGCGCGATCACTGTCTTCAAGAGCGTCTGACCGGTCTTGAAGTCCTTTCCGGCAATGGGCACGCCCCGGTCGCGCGCGAGCGCCTCCGCGGCCGGAAAATCCACCGTCAGGTTCGGAGCGCCATTCGCGAACGGGACCCCCTCCTGCAGGCACGCCCATGCGTACAGCTGAGAATTGGAGATCGAGGGATCGTCGTCTGAGAGTCCCGCCTCGAAGCGTGGAATGCTCTCGTGCACCGCGGTTCGTTCAATGGAAATCTCCGTCGAACCGCACCACACCGTCACGGCCGGAGCGCCGCCGTTTGCCGACCGCACATCGCGGATGTCCTGCCGGAGCTGCTCGACCATGTCTGCCTTGCGACGTCCCTTTTTCACGTGAGTGCCCGAAAGCCGGCGGACGTATTCGGGATAGAAGACGCCGGGCATCGGGCGAATCGCTTCGAGCTCCGAACGGATCGGATCGAGATGCCGGCGCTCCAGGACGTCGGCGTGGAGCGCCGACTCCCACGCGTCGTCCGGGAAGATGTCCCATGCGGCAAACGCGAGGCGGTCGAGCCGCACGAGGGGCAGCAGCTCGGAAATTTTCGGCGATCGGTTCTCGTCGCGCCGCCCGAGGCGGATCGTTCCCATCTGCGTGACGGAGCCGATCGGATCGGCGAGCCCCTTCCGGGCGAGAAGGACTCCCGCGATGAGGGTCGTCGACACCGCTCCCAGTCCGGGCAGGAGCACGCAGAGTTTCTCGGGCGCGGGCGGGATGCTGTCTGGTCTCTTCATGGTGCCTCCTCGGCCAGGGGGGATCGCTCCCCGAAACAGGCTCGGACGGGTACACCGCCGCGAGGCAAACGTAATCGAAATGCCAATCGAATGGCTGACCTTTCGCACCGATGTTGCTGCTTCGCCGCGGATTTGCCGAAGCCGTGTAATCCCCTCGCCGGCGGATTCGTCCGTTGAACGAGGAGGTCGCACATGGTTTCCAGGTGCTCCGCCGTTTTCGCCCTGAGCTGGAGCGCAGCCTTCCTCCTTCTTCACCTTTCCGCCGGCGGCAGCACGGCGATAGCGGCGTTCCTCGCCCTCGCCCTCGCAGTCTGCTGCGCCGCGCGAAGCACGCCGCTCAACAGCGCGTTTGCGCGGGCCGGCGAGGATAATGCCTGCGGAACCGCCCCGCATCCCATGCTGGGCGACCTCGCCTCGGGCGCGAGCGCTCGAGCCGGCGGAGCGTTTCCTCGGACTCCGCTATGGCAGAAGCCTGGGCGCGTCGCCCGGACAGACGGGGAAGCGGAAGCGAACCGTGTTGTGCGGCCGTGGCACTTCGAAAGCTCGTCGTCGGGACCGCCCCCCCCTCCGCTCGGAGACCGCCGCCCGGTGCGGTAATCGGAGCGAAAGGCCGGCGGCGGGGCGGCAGTTCTCGCTCGCTCTCCCGTCGTTGGCCTTTTTTGACGATGACACTTGCGGCCCAGCTGCTCGCTTGGATTCCAAACGGCCCGATTAAATTCGATCTGAGTGCGGCCCAACCCGTTCAACCGGTGCTGTTCGACTTCGACGGAGACAGGTCCTTGCAGCGATGCCTCGCCCTTCGGTTCACCGGATTGCCCGGCGAGCGTTGAAGTACCGCTAGGAAGAGGCTCCGGAGGGTCCGGCAGTCCGTGATCCGTCTCCCGCGAAGGGCCTGAGCGCGTCGAACAGGGATTCCACACTGGCGCCCTTCTTCACGACTGCCACCGCCCCGAGTCGCTCCGCTTCAGGAATGCTCCGGTTATCTCCCGTCAGGACGATGACCGGGATCGCGGCGATCCCGGCATCCTCTTCCCGCCGTCTGGCGAGGAATTCCGTACCGTCCATCCGC
>JBBQDF010000266.1:0-4603 GCA_038319475.1 Thermoanaerobaculia bacterium | reverse complement strand
GAGCGCTGTACTCGGCGACGTTGTTCGTCTGGCGGCCGAGCGGTTCGAACAGCTCCTCGGCCGGACGGTTCCCGTCAGGCTCCACGTACACGCCGGCTCCCGCCGGGCCGGGATTGCCGCGCGCCGCGCCGTCGATGTAGGCGAGGAACTTCATGATGGGGGTTAGGGGTGAGGGGTGAGGGGTGAGGCGGACGAAAGCTCCGTTCGCCTGACCGCCTCACGCCTAACCCCCTGACGGCCCCCGTCCTTCCGTCACCCCTGCCCGTCCCAGTACAGGATCCTCTTGCAGCTGTCGCAGTACACGATCTCTCTTCCGTTTTTCAGAATCTGCATCGCGGCGGGGCGGATCTTCACGTGGCACGCCGAGCAGGAGCCGGCGGAGACGCGCGCGATCGCGACGCCCCCTTTTTTCTCGATCAGGCGATGGAATTCGGAGCGATCCTTCGGGGGCATCTGCCGCTCGAGCTCCGAAATCTCGGAGGCCGCGGCCGCGAGCTCTTCGTCGATTCCGCGCTGCGTGGTGCGCCAGTCTTTCAGCTTCTCTTCGTGCTCCGCGGTTTCGCGGGGGAGACTCTCCTCGCGCGCGTCCAAGTCCTTGCGCGCATTTTCAATCTCTTCGTCGAGTGCGAGCACCCGGTCCTCGGTGGTGCGGATCAGCTTCTCGACGCCGTCGATCTCGTTCAACACCGCCCCGTATTCGCGGCTCGACTGCACGCTGCGCAGCTGTCCCTGGTACTTCTTCTGCTTTTCCTGCAGGTCGGACAGCTCGCCTTCCGCGCGCCGCCGTTCGGTCTCCGCCTCCGCGAGGCGCTCCCGGATCCGCTCGAGAGTCTCCGTGCGTTCCCGGTGCTCGCGGTCGACTTCCGAAAGCTCCTCCGGAACGGTGTCGCGCTCGCGCTGGCGCGTTTGAACGAAGCGGAGCCGGTCCTGGAGTCGGTAGAGCTGCTCGAGGAGGCTCGAGCCGCTCATGCCGGACTCCCTGCCTTCTCGCGCGTTTCTAAAAACAAAAAGGGCGGCCCGCTCAGAGGTCGCCCCTTCTCGTTCGTCGTGACTCGACTGGTCGGATTGTTACGCCTCAAGCTCCCCGTATCCCTTCTCGCGTCCCTGACCCTGGTGGGTCCACTCGGATTCGAACCGAGGTCTGACCGGTTATGAGCCGGTGGCTCTGGACCGCTGAGCTATGGACCCCGGCTGTAATACGGCCGTCAATATAGCAAAGGGGGACAGCGGCTTCCGCGCAGTCCTCATCGAATGGTTTCCAGGAACGGTTTCAGCTTCTTGGCTCGCGAGGGGTGCCGCAGCTTTCGCAGCGCCTTCGACTCGATCTGGCGGATCCGCTCCCGGGTCACGTTGAAAGACCGGCCGACCTCTTCCAGGGTGTGTTCGGACCCATCCCCCACTCCAAACCGCATCTTGAGCACCTGTTCCTCGCGCGGAGTGAGCGACTTTAAGACCCGCCGGGTCTGCTCCTGCAGGTTCGAGACGAGAACCGCGTCGATGGGCGAGAGGACCCCGCGGTCCTCGATGAAGTCGCCCAGGTGCGAATCCTCCTCCTCGCCGATCGGCGTCTCGAGTGAGATCGGTTCCTGCGCGATCTTCATGATCTTCCGGACTTTCGAGACCGGCATGTCCATCCGCTTGGCGATCTCCTCCGCGTTCGGCTCGCGGCCGAGCTCCTGGACCAGAGACCGGGAGGTGCGGGTCAGCTTGTTGATCGTCTCGATCATGTGGACCGGGATGCGGATCGTCCGCGCCTGGTCCGCGATCGCGCGCGTGATCGCCTGGCGGATCCACCACGTCGCATAGGTCGAGAACTTGTATCCGCGGCGATGCTCGAACTTTTCGACGGCCTTCATCAGGCCGATATTGCCCTCCTGGATCAGGTCCAGGAACTGCAGCCCGCGGTTGGTGTACTTCTTTGCGATCGAGACGACGAGCCGGAGGTTCGCGACGATCAGCTCGTGCTTGGCCTGGTCCGCCTCCTCCTCGCCCTCGCGGACCATCCGCTGGGTCTTCTTGACGTCCTCATGGGTCACGCCGAACTTCTGCTCGAGTTCGCGCAGGAGCTTGCGGTACTTCGTGATGCGGCGTTTGTAGAAGTCGATCCGGGTCGGGTTCTTCTCTTTCTTGAGGGTCGCCGTGTCCTGCCGGATGGTGGATTCCGGGATCGACATCTGCCGGTCGATGTCTTTGAGGATACCGATCGCGCGGTTCAAGACCGCCGGCGTGAAGTCCGCGGCGCGGATCAGCTTCGCCATGTCCGCGATCTTCTTGTCGATCGACGCTTCCACGCGGGCGAGGGCCTTGCTGCCCTTCTTGATCGTGCGCGCCTTGAACTTGAGCTTCTTGATGTCCTTGTCGAGGTTGCCGATCTTCCTGAAACTCCCGAGCACGCCTTCGATGCGCCGGGTCGCTCGGTCGTCCATCTCCTCGTCCTCTTCGGAGAGGTTGACGAGCTCGTTGACGATCCGCGAATCGCGGCCCGCGTTCTCGAGGAGCTTCAAAATCTCCTGCAGGACGATCGGGTTGTTGGCGAGAGCCTGGTAGATCTTCGCCTCGCCCTGTTCGATGCGCTTGGCGATGCGGACCTCGCCCTCGCGGTCGAGGAGCTTGACCGTCCCCATCTCGCGCAGGTACATCCGCACGGGGTCGTTGGTCTTCTCCACCGCCTCGCGCGCCTCCTCGGCGGTTTCGGCTTCGAGCGCGGCGCGCCGCCGGGCGGCACGGTCGGGGTCCGTGACGATCTCGACCCCCATGTCGAAGATCCGTCCGTAAACCTCTTCGAGGTCCTGCGGGCTCGCGGTCGCTTCGTCGGAAAGGATCGTGTGAATCTCTTCGTAGAGCAGGTAGCCCTTGTCCTTGCCCGCCTTGAAGAGGAGTTGAAGCTCCGGATATTTTTCGTCGATCACCAAGTTAGTTTCCTTTCCACCGTGGCGAGCGCGAAAGCTCCCCACGCCGGCGCCCATTCTCTTGTTTTCGCCGGATCAATTCCGCCAGATCCGCACTCGAGGCCGCGACTGCCCGATCGATCTCCCTCTGAATGTCCGCGCTCTCCCGTTCCAGATATTTTTTTTCGAGGTCCTTCAGGAGACCTTCGACACCTTTTTCGGTGGGCGCGGGGTGATCTTCCAGGGCGATGCCGGACACAAGAATTCGATCTTCTGCCGTAAGGTGTGCGATTTGCCTTTGAAAATCAACACCTTCTCCGTCCGAGGCCGATTCCCGCAGGGCCCGGACGACCCGGACGGCCAGTGGGTGCGTCAGGAAATCATCTCTCAAAGTACTGAAAATTAGCGGGTTGCTCGCCGGCTCGTTCATCAGAACGTGGAGAAGCTTTCGCTCGGAAGCGGGAATCTCCCCTTCCCTCAACACGGGGACATTCCCGGGCGTTCCAGGCGCCGGGCGCGCGACCGTGACGCCCGTCCGGCCGGTCTTCGGGCGGATCCGCTCCCAGAGGATATCGTGGGGCATGGCCACACGTCGGGCCAGCCGCCGGCACTCCTCGTGGCGCAGGATCGTGTCGGGAACCGCCTGAAGAATCTCGAGGATCCCGGCGACGCGATCGCTCTTGTCCGCCGGGGACAGGCCCGCCTCCATCGGATCGGAACCGGCGCCCTCCCGGTCGAGCAGCCAGTCGAGCGCCTCCGGAGCCTGTTCAATGAGGCCGGCCACCCGGTCGGGGCCCTCCTCGCGGAGGACGTCGTGGGGGTCCTTGCCCGTCGGGAGTTTGGCGACACGGGCGGAGAATCCCTGCGCGAGAAGCAGCGCAAGCGCTCCACGGGTGGCGGCGCGGCCCGCGGGATCGCCGTCGTAGCAGACGACCACGCGGGGAGCGAGCCGCCGGAGCTTTTCGGCCTGCTCGGGGGTGAGCGCCGTTCCCATCGAGGCGACGGTTTCCTCGATTCCGGCGGCGAGAAGGGCGAGGTGGTCGAAGTACCCTTCGACCAGGACCACCCGGTCCCGCCGGCGGATGGCGTCGCGCGCCGACGACAGCCCGTAGAGCGTCCGCTTCTTCTGGAAGATCG
Source organism: Thermoanaerobaculia bacterium (assembly GCA_038319475.1). Lineage (GTDB taxonomy): Bacteria > Acidobacteriota > Thermoanaerobaculia > UBA5066 > Gp7-AA6 > JALYUA01. Next base: position 578 of record JBBQDF010000266.1, on the reverse strand, counting down.
GCGACTCCGGTGAGTTCAGGTATTTCGGCTCCCCCTCCGGGGACAGCACGCGGCCGCCGAACCCGACGGGACGCCCGCGATCGTCGCGCAGTACGAACAACAGACGGTCGCGGAAACGGTCGTACGCGCGCTTGCCGTCCTGTCCGGGCTGCAGGAGCCCCGCCTCGATCAGCAGGCTCTCGGGGTGAGCGGGAGAGAGCGCGCGGGAAAGGGAGTCCCACGCATCAGCCGCATGCCCGAGCTCGAGCCGCGCGATCATTTCGGCGGCCACTCCGCGCTCCGAAAGGTACGCGGCGGCGCGGCTTCCGGGTTTTGCGAGCTCCACCCGATAGAAACGGTGCGCCGCCGACACCGCCTCGATCAGTTTCTCGCGGCGGTCGTCCCGGGGCCCGCGCTCGCGGCGAGGGATCGTGACTCCGAAGCGGGCGGCGAGGGCCTCGATCGCTTCCGGAAACTCCAGGCGGTCCATCTGCCGGACGAAGTGAATGACGTCGCCGCCCGCCCCGCAGCCGAAGCAGTGGTACAGGCCCTTCTCCCGGTCGACCGTGAAAGAGGGCGAGCGCTCGTTGTGAAACGGG
>JBBQDF010000265.1:0-4645 GCA_038319475.1 Thermoanaerobaculia bacterium | reverse complement strand
CGTCCAGCGGCACATCGACGTGCTCTCCGCGCAGGAGGACATCCAATCCAAGGTGAAGGAAGAGATCGGCAGCCGCCAGCGCGAGGCGTATCTGCGCGAGCAGATGCGCGCCATCCAGAAGGAGCTCGGCGAGGGCGAAGGGGCCCAGGACGAAGCTCTCAAGGAACTGCGCGCGAAGCTCGACTCGCTCGATCTTCCCGAGGAGGCCCGCAAGGAGGTCGATCGGGAGTGGCAGAGGCTGACCCGCACCGGCCGGGAGTCGGTCGAGTCGCAGGTTATCCGCACGTATCTCGAGACCGTCTCGGAGCTTCCCTGGAACCTGCGGAGCGAGGAGCACCTCGACGTGCAGCGCGCGTCCGAAGTCCTCGATCAGGATCACTTCGGCCTCTCCGACGTGAAGGACCGGATCCTGGAGTTCCTGGCAGTCCGGCAGCTCGCGCAGTCGGCGGGCAGGGAGTCGGAGAAGGAAGAAGCGGAGAAAAAGTCCGCGACCGACTCCATTGACGGCGCTCCCCAGCCGGGAGTCGTGAAGGAGGAGGAGCGGCGGTCCGCCCGCGCGCGCGGCCGCATCCTGCTGTTCGCCGGCCCTCCGGGAGTCGGCAAGACCTCGATCGCGAAGTCGATCGCGCGCGCGATGGGCCGCAAGTACGTTCGCATCTCGCTCGGCGGCGCGCGGGACGAGGCCGACATCCGCGGCCACCGGCGCACTTACATCGGGGCGCTTCCCGGCCGCATCATCCAGGGAATGAAACAGGCGGGCACGAAGAATCCCGTCTTCCTGCTCGACGAAGTCGACAAGCTCGGCGTCTCCTTCCAGGGCGACCCCGCGAGCGCGTTGCTCGAGGTCCTGGACCCGGCGCAGAACGACAGCTTCACAGACCACTATCTCTCGGTGCCATTCGACCTCTCGGAGGTCCTCTTCATCGCGACGGCGAACTTCATCCAGAACATCCCCGCGCCGCTGCTCGACCGGATGGAGATCGTGAATTTCGCCGGCTACACCGAGCAGGAGAAGCTCGCGATCGCGCGGAGCTACCTGGTTCCGCGGCAGGTGGAGGAGAACGGCCTGAACGAGGCCCAGCTCGAGATCACTAACGGAGCCCTCGCCGAGGTCATCGCGGCGTACACGCGCGAGTCAGGCGTCAGGCAACTCGAGCGCGAGCTCGGAAAGCTCGCCCGCAAGGTCGCTCGAAGGATCGCCGCGAAGGAGCTCGAAAGATCGACCGTCGAACGCGACGACGTGAGAACGCTCCTCGGCCGTCCGCGCGTGCACCCCGAGAAGATGGCCCGCGAGGATCAGGTCGGCATCGCGACCGGCATGTATTACACGCCTGCCGGCGGCGACATCATGTTCGTCGAGGCTTCCATGATGCGCGGAAAGGGCGAGCTCATCCTGACCGGACAGCTGGGCGATGTGATGAAGGAGTCGGCGCGAGCCGCCTGGACCTTTGCACGGTCGCACGCCGCCTGGCTCGGGATCGAGGAAACCGACTTCGAGCGCGACATCCACATCCACGTTCCCGCCGGCGCGATACCCAAAGACGGGCCGTCCGCGGGCATCGCGATGGCTTCGGCGGTCGTCTCGGCGCTCTCGAAGCGGCCCGTGAAGAACGACCTGGCCATGACGGGCGAAATCACGATTTCCGGACGCGTGCTGCCGATCGGCGGGCTGAAGGAAAAAATCCTCGGCGCCGTCCGGGCGGGCATCCGGCACATCCTGATTCCAAAGGACAACGAGGCAGATCTCGAGGACCTGACTTCCGAAGTCCGGAACCAGATCGAGGTTTCGGCGGTCGAGACATTGGCCGAAGCGCTTGCCGTCGCGTTACGCGACACGTCACTTTCGGAAGGACGGCTCCTCTTCGGGAACGCCCTTCCCTCCGTCAGCAACACGCTGTCGCACTGATCTCTGAGAGACTGCGTTTCTCGAGGCGGGCAGCGGCCCGCCTTTTCTTTTTGGGCCGCCGGTCGGCACGGCAAGAGTCTCCGGGGATGTCGTTGCGGCCTGATGATCGCCGCGCGGACTTTCCTGTTCGTCGCGTGTCACGCCGCGCGATGGCGCGGCCTTGCCTGCCTCAGATAAGAAGCGCGAACACCCCTGCCCAGAATCCGAGTGCAGCGCCCGACTCGAGCACCTCGCGCGCTCCATCTTCCCGCGTGCGCCAGAGGAGGATCGCTCCGAGAATCGCCGAGGCGCCGCACGCCCCGACGAAGACCTCGACGTGTCGCTCGACCGGCGAGCCGGGCCCCGCCCATCGCGGCAGGATCTCGGCGGAGCCGACCAGCCACGCCGCGCAAAGGAACCGGAGACCGAACCGCCCGGATGTCTCGAGCCGCGCCACGAGGTCCATCGATCCTCCAGCCGCCATTGAACCCCGGCGGACGCGACAGATGGCGTCCGAGCCGGGCGGCCCTGAGCACCGGCCCGGACGGCTCCGGCCGACCGGCGAAATCCGCTCGCTGCGCGGAGAGTTGCCATCTTCCCGCCGCACGAAGTTCGGAGGGCCGGCTTTTTACGGAACCAGAGCCACCATGCCGGTCCAGAGTCCGATCATCGCGGAAAGCTCGAGGACCTCCCGGACGGGGTTCCCCCGCGACCTCCACAGAATGACGATCCCGAGGACTGCCAGACAGGAGAGAACGAGGACCGCTCCCGACGCCCGCCGGTCGAGCCCGCCCGCCAGGCCCGTCCCGCGCCGAACGATCTCGATCGCGCCGACGAACCAGGCCGCGCACAGGAACCGGAATGCCACCCGCGCGAACTCGCGGAGCCAGGGACCGAAGCGGTCTTCGCCGGGTGTCATGGGGATCCGAGAATTATCCACCCGGAGAGGCAGGCGCGGGACAAAACGCCGCCGTCCCTCGCTCGATAGACTGCACGGAATGCGTCCCCGTCTGCTGGTTTCGTTCGCGCTTCTTGCGATGGCCGCCCCCATGGGGGCACCGGCGGTGGCGGCAACTCGAACGCTGGTCGGGTTTCGCGTCCTCGAGCGCCTGGACAGCACGCGCGCGTCGGCGCAGTTCCCGGCGGGCCGGCCGGTTCAGATCGCGTTCTGGTACCCCTCCGCGTCAGCGTCTCCGCAGCTGACATACCGCGACTACTACCTGCTCTCGGCCCGGGAGACGTCCTTCGCCGCCTCGACCGCGGCTTTCGAAGAGCAGGCGCTGGCCGACTTCCGAGCGTTCCTCGTGTCCGCCGGAGTGAAGGCGCCGGAGGCGGCCTCTCTCCTCTCGACGCGAATGGAGGCGGCGCGCGACGCCAGGGTCCTGCCCGGACGATTTCCGCTCGTCGTGATCGCGCAGGGCAACGATCATTCCGCGCACGACCAGGCCTTTCTAGCCGAGTGGCTCGCGGCGCGCGGCTTTGCCGTCGCGAGCGTCCCGTCACAGGCGCGGATCGGCGGACGCATGCGGAGCGAAGAGGAGATCCCCGCGCAGGCTCTCGATCAGGCCGCGGATCTCGCGTTCGCCGTTCAATCCCTTCGTGGAGAAGCGAACGTGCGACCGGGCCGGTACGGCCTCATCGGCCACAGCTTCGGGGCGCGGTCCGCCCTGCTCCTCTCCATGCGCGACCCCGAGGCCGCCGCTCTCGTCAGTCTCGACGGCGGAATCGCGGCGGCGGCCGGAAAGGACGTGTTCCAGAAAACGCGCGGCTTCGACCGCGAGGCGGCGGTCATGCCGATCCTCCACCTCTATGAGACCGGCGACCGTTTCATGGTCCCGGATCTCGGTCCGATCCGCGCGCTCGTGCGGTCCAACCGATGGATCGTACGAGTGGACGACATGCGGCACGTCCATTTCTCGAGCCTCGGTGTTCTCGCCGCGCGCGCGCCCTCGCTTGCGGCCGTCACCTCGGCCGACGCCTCCACGGGAAGCGCGTGGGAGGCGGTAGCCGAGGCCACGACCAGCTTTCTCGAACGCTTCGCGGTCTCGTCTCCGTCGCGCACGCGGACGCGCTCGTGGACGGTTCCGGCGTCGCGTTTTCTCCACACGGCCGAAATCCTCCCGAGGCGCTGACGGTTGGGCAGACACCCGGTCCGGACGGTCCTGACCCGCGTCGGGTATGCGGCGCTGGGAGTGGTGTACGTGGCCCTCGGGCTTCTCGCGTTCCTGATCGCGTTCGAGGGTGGCCGGATGCGGGCCCGCGGATTCGGGGCGGCTTTCCGCCTGCTTCTCCTGCACCCGCAGGGGCCGGCCCTCCTGATGGCGATCGCGGCTGGGCTCGCCGCTTTCACGCTCGCGCGGATCCTGGACGCGGGGGACAGCGCCCGCGGCGTCCTTGCGAGGATCGTGTCGTTCATCGACGGGATCGGCCACGCCGTGATGGGCTGGCTCGCCGTGCGCCTCCTGCTGCACCGGCGCGGCGGCGTCGCGCGTCCCGCTCTCGCATGGCTGCTGTCGCAGAGCTGGGGACCGCGGGCGCTCGAGATCGCGGGCGGGATCGTGATGATCGTCGGGGCGGTCCAGGTCTGGCAGGGAGCCTCGGGGCGGCTCCCGCAGCGTCTCCCGCGGGGAAGGCTGAAGAGCGCCACCTCGGTCGCGCTCCGCGTCGGAAGGTTCGGTTACGCGGTGCGCGGGGTCGTCTCCGGCATCATCGGATATTTTCTGATTCGCGCGGCAGTCGATCTCGATCCCCTCGCGTATC
>JBBQDF010000264.1:0-4660 GCA_038319475.1 Thermoanaerobaculia bacterium | reverse complement strand
TCGATCTCCGCGACGCGGGGAGCGAGCGCGGATTTCCGCCGGACGAAGTCGTCTACCACCGCCTGGTCGAGGAAGGTCGAGCTCACGTTGATCATGACGACGCCCCCCTTTGAGCCGATCGACCGGATCTGCTCGTCGGTCAGGTTGCGGGGCATGTTCGCGAGCGCGCGGCAGGAGGAATGCGAGGCGAACACGGGGGCCTTCGAAACGGCGAGGACGTCCGCCAGCGTCTTGTCCGAGATGTGCGAGACGTCGACGAGCATGCCGAGACGATTCATCTCGAGCACGACCTCGCGGCCGAAATCGGTCAGCCCGCCGTGGATCGCCGTCTTTTTCGGGTCGAAACCCCATGCGAAGAAGTCACCCGCGGAATCCGCCCAGCCGTTTGTATTCGTGTGCGTCAGCGTCATGTAGCGGGCGCCCAGGCGGGCGAAGGACGAAAGGGCGCCGAGCGAATCCTCGATCGCATGGCCGCCTTCGATGCCGATCAGGACCGCCACCTTTCCGTCCCGCTTCGCCGCACGCACTGCCGCGGGCGCATCGGCGAAGACGAATCCGGGGGTCCTCCCGGCGAGCCGGTGGATCAGGTCGATCAGCTCGAGCGTCTTCCGGGCGGAGCCGCCGGTTTTCGCAAACGACGCCGGCACGTACGCCGCGAAGAATGGCGCGGTGACGCCGCCCTCCTTCAGCCGGGGCAGATCCACGTGCCCCGTGCTCCCGCGCACCGAAAGATCGACCCACTCCTTTTCGAGCCGCTCGGGAACGTCCTCATGCGTATCGACGACGATAGCGTCCGAATGGATCCTGGCGGCGCGGGCCTTCAACGCCGGATCGTCCGCTGCCGCGGCAATCGTAGCGGCCGCCAGAGCCGAGACCAGGACAGAAACCCGCCTCACGCCACCTTCTGTTCGACCGGCGCGGTCAGCTTCGCCAGCGACCCGGCCCGGATGGCGGCGCGGATCTTCTTCATCCAGGTGAGGTAGAAGTAAACGTTGTGGAGGGAGAGGAGCATCGGCGCGGAAAAATCCTTCAGGACGAAGAGATTCCGGATGTAGGCGCGGCTGTGGCGGCGGCAGACGGCGCAGTGGCAGGCGGGATCGAGCGGCTCGAGATCCTCCTTGAACCGCTCGTGCTTGATGACGACCTCCCCTTCCGACGTGTACGCGTGCCCCATCCGGCCGTTGCGGGTCGGGAGAACGCAGTCGAAGAGGTCGATCCCGGAACGGACGGACTCGAGAAGGTCGGATGGAGTCCCGACGCCCATCAGGTAACGGGGCCGGTCGGACGGCAGGAGGGCCGCGGAAAATGCCGTGATGGAGCGGATCGCCTCCTTCGACTCCCCGACGGCGACCCCGCCAACGGCGTATCCGGCGAAATCGAGGTCGAGCAGCTTCGACGTCGCATCCCGCCGCAGGTCCTCATGCGTCCCTCCCTGCACGATTCCGAAAAGGAGTCCCGCGCCCCTGTACGCCTGGCGGGAACGGCGGGCCCACGCCGAGGAAACCTCGCACGCGTTCTCGACTTCGTCGCGCTCCGCTGGAAACGGCGGGCAGATGTCGAGCGCCATGGCGAGATCGACCCCGAACTCCGACTGCAGCTCCATCGCACGCTCGGGCGTTAAGAAGTGCTTCGAGCCGTCTTCGGGGCTCTGGAATTCGACGCCGTCCTGGGTGATCTTCCGGCGGGACGCCAGGCTCATGACCTGGAACCCTCCCGAGTCCGTCAGGATCGCGCGCGGCCAGCCGATGAACGCGTGCAGTCCCCCGGCGCGCCGGATGATCTCGATCCCCGGCCGGACCATCAGGTGATACGTGTTGGCGAGCACGGCGCGGCAGTCCCACTCTTCCAGCCTGTCGAATTCGACTCCCTTCACGGCGCCGCGCGTGCCCACAGGCAGAAAGCACGGCGTTTCGATCTCGCTGTGCGCGGTCGAGAGGACGCCTGCGCGCGCGGAAGAGGACGGATCGGACATCACGAGAGAAAAGGCAGACGTCATTTTCGGGCCGTCAGGCGATTTTCGCGGTTCGCCCGGGATCAGAAGCGGAGCCTCGCGTCGACCGCGCCGCCTGAGTCCCGGCGGTTGGTCGACGAGAGAGACGTGCCCCCTTCCGTCGAGAAGATCAGGGCCGCATTGACCGAAAGCATCTTCAATCCGAGGCCGATTCCCGCGGAGTACGCCCAGTGGGGATCGGGAGCGGCGGAGTCGCGGAAGGTCCCCGCCCGGATCGCAAAAACAGGCAGCTTGATCTCGAGGCCCGCGGCGAGCTGCCGGCTGCGGCCGCCGGGCAGGAGCGTGTCGGTTTCCCGCAGGTCGTAGTCGACGGCGACGAGCAGGAGACCCACCGGCGTCACGGCCAGACCGGCGCGGAGCGTGCGCGGAAGGCGGTAATTCGAGGGGGCCCCCCGGAGTCGCGGATCCGCGGCATCGTGAGCGACCTCGAACTGCGGCTCGTTGATCGCGGTCGAAACCAGCCCGACCCGCGCCTTGCCGCCCAGGTTCAGCATCGCGCCGGCGTCGAAAGTGAGCTTCGTCGAGTCGCGGCGGTTCTCGTCGAACGCCCGCCGGGAGATCGCCAGCGGGTCCGAGACGTCCTCGTCGAACACCCCCCGGCGCAGGAAGTATGTCCGCCCCTGGATGTAGCGAACGGTCCCGCCGACGAGAAGCGTCTTCGCCAGAAAAGAGGTCGCGTAGGAAAAGCGGGCTTCGCGGGCCTCGAGTCCGGCAAACGAAAGGCCCGTCGTGTTGTTGGCAAACGCTCGAGCGGGATCGAGCGCCGGGCTGATCGGCAGGATGTGAACGAGGTCGATCGTCGGGTACACGGCGGAGTAAGCGACCTCGCCGATCGCGATCGCGAAGCGGCTTTTTCCAAAGACGAGTCCCGCCGCGCCCGAGCCCACCACTCCGCTCCCGCGCTCTGAGATCCGCAGGAGATCGGCCACGGCGCCCGGAATGCGGGAGAGGTCCTGGCCCGCCCGGATCCGGTCGAGGTCGATCGACGAGACCCTGTCGACCGCTGCGAGGAAATCGTTGCGGTTGCTCGCGACGGCGCCGCCGAAGATTTCGAGATCGAGACGCTCGTCCCGCGCGAGACCGGCCGGGTTCGTCCACACCGCGGTCCCGTCGTCGGCGACCGCGACGGCGGCTCCCGCCATCGCCGCCGCGCGCGGCCCGATCACGGGCGACTGCGCGAACGCGGTGTGCGGCGCGAGGAGACCGGCGGAGAGAAAGACCAGCACCAGGAGAGAGCGACGCACCATCAGGAAGAACGTATCAGGTCTAAGGTGTTCCGCGCCTGAAAACGGGCGGTGCCGTCCGCTCTCACGCCATCGCGTGACCCGCGATCCGTTCGAGGACCGCGATCGGCGCCTTCTCGGGGACCGTCAGGGTTTCGCGCCCGATGATGAACGTCTGCTCGAGAGCGAACTGCCCCTCGAGCACGGCGTGCGTGACCATGTCGGTGAAGACCATCCACGTCGCGTCGGGCGCAAACTCCGGCCGCTCCGTGCGCGCGCTCTCCTGATACTCGCCGTTGTCTTTCAGGAAATTGTGGAAGGCGAGCATGAACTCGTCGTACGGCGGGCGGAACCGCACCGGGAGCCCGGCCGCGCTGGCCGCGCGCAGGAGCGACCGGCCCATGGTCTGCCGCGAGGCGCGCTCGAGAAGCCCGGAAGAAACGGCGAAGCGCTCGGCGAGCTCCGGAAACGTCTCCCCCGTCTTCCAGCGTCGCGGCGCCGCGGGATTGACGTTGGTGAAGATCCGGAAGATGCGGTCGCCCCGGGTCGGCCGGGTCGGAAAAGCATCGACATGGAGAAGGTCGTTGCGCGAGTGCGATGACAGCCTGCGGCCGGCCTCTTCCTGGGGCCGGAAACTGGCGTAGTCGACCTTCCAGCCGCCCGCGTATCTCGGAAAAAGGCCGCCGGCGAACGAAACCACGGTCCGGGAGTACCGCCCGAGGACTTCGCGCAGCCGCCGCGCGTCGTGGGCTCGCTGGCGCGCGACGCCCGTGACCCGGTTGCTCTGCGGCCGATACGCGATGTTCTTGTGGTACCCGGCGTCCGCCTGCCGGCGCTCCAGAAGAAAAGCCCGGTCCTCGGGCGAGATCTCGAAGGGCGTTTTCGGGAAGAGGAGGATGTTCCCTTCCTCGAGGACCCGGCAACACGCGCGCTCGCGATCCGGTCCGGAGGCGGGCAGAGAGTCGATGCGAACAACGGCCATAAAAAGCCCTCCTCGGGGCGCGAAGTGTACCGCGCGCGAGGCGATGGAAGCGGTGGTTGACCCCTGAAAACGTGCGTGCTAGGGTTGGCCGCCTTTCGAGGAAACAATGCCCGATCTCGGGAAGAAGTTCGAGTGTTTCAACTGCCGGACGAAGTTCTACAACCTCGGCAAGCCCGAGGCGATCTGCCCCAAGTGCGGAGCGAACCAGAAGGACGCAAAGTTCGATGAGCCCCCCGCCCCCGCGCCTCGTCCCCCCCGACGCGCGATCCTGATGGAACCCGCAGCGGAAGAGACGGCCAACGAGTTCGGCGACGAGCCGGCGCCCGTCGAGGAGCCGGAGGAAGCAGCCGACGACGACGTGCTCGAGGATGAAGCCTAAGTGATCGACAGCCCGACCGCGGTACGCGAGGAAGAAGAGTACTGACGTCGCGTCCGAGGTGTATC
>JBBQDF010000263.1:0-4683 GCA_038319475.1 Thermoanaerobaculia bacterium | reverse complement strand
GGTGCGCGGGGTCGTCTCCAGCATCATCGGATATTTTCTGATTCGCGCGGCAGTCGATCTCGATCCCCACGCGTATCGGGACATCGGAGGCGCGCTCGAGGTGATCGAACGGATGCGGTTCGGAGTGCTCCTGCTCGCCCTGGCGGGAGCGGGGCTCGTCGCGTATGGCGGATACCTCCTGCTGCTCGGCCTCTTTCAGCCGAAGGTCAAATAAACGTCGCCTTCGCTCACTTCGGCTCCCGCACCGGAAGGCTCCTCCCTCCCTCTGGTCGGGAGACTCCTCCCGGTGCGAGCTTAGTCACCAGATTGTCAGGAGCGCGGCTCTGCTCGCTCTCCCCACGCACCGGGGAGGGCTCGGTTTGCAAAGGGCGACTGAACCGGACGGCGGCGGGCTGAGGCTAGAATTCCCCTCCCCGGGGTGGGACGCCGGGCTCCCGAGCCAGGCGGCCGTTTACAGGAGGATCATCGCGCATGTGGATCGTCCGGCTGGCGCTGCGGCGTCCTTACACGTTCGTCGTGCTGGCGCTCGTGATCCTGATCCTGGGGCCGCTCGTCATCCTCCGCACGCCGACGGACATTTTCCCGAACATCAACATCCCCGTCGTCAGCGTTGTCTGGTCCTACGGCGGGCTCTCGGCGCCCGAAATGGGGAACCGGATCGTCTCCGGATACGAGCGGGGGCTGACGACGACCGTCAACGACATCGAGCACATCGAGTCACAGACGTTGTCCGGAATTTCCGTCATCAAGATCTTTTTCCGCCCCGGGGCGAAAATCGAAGCGGCTGTCGCGCAGGTCACGGCGTTCTCGCAAACGTCCGTGCGGTCCATGCCGCCCGGCACGAACCCTCCCTTCATCATCACGTACAACGCGTCGAGTGTTCCGGTCCTGCAGCTGGCCCTCTCCGGGGAAGGGCTCTCCGAGCAGCAGCTCTTCGATTTCGGGAACAACTACATCCGGACGCAGCTCGCGACCGTTCAGGGGGCAGCGATCCCCTTTCCGTACGGAGGCAAGCAGCGGCAGATCCAGGTGGATCTCGATCTCGCGGCCCTGCAGGCGAAGGGTCTTGCGCCTACCGACGTCGTCAACGCGATCAGCGCGCAAAACCTGATTCTTCCGTCGGGAACCTCGAAGATCGGGAACTTCGAGTACGCGGTCGAGATGAACAGCAGCCCGACCAGCATCCAGGGATTAAACGAGATCCCGGTCCGAAGCGCGAACGGATCCACGATCTTCATCCGGGACGTCGCGCAGGTCCGCGACGGTTACCCGCCCCAGACGAACATCGTGCGCGTCGCCGGGCAGCGCGCGTCGCTCCTGACGATCATGAAGACCGGCACCGCTTCGACGCTCGACATCATCGCGAGGGTCCGCGAAGCGCTTCCGAAGATCGCCGGCGGCCTGCCTCCGGAGCTGAAAATCACGCCTTTGAACGACCAGTCGCTCTTCGTTCGCGCGTCGATCAACGGCGTTGTCCGGGAGGCGATCGTCGCCGCGTGCCTGACCGGGCTGATGATCCTGATCTTCCTCGGCAGCTGGCGCAGCACCGTCATCATCGCCGTCTCGATTCCGCTCTCGATCCTGTGCTCGATTCTCCTCATGGCGGCGCTCGGCGAGACGATTAACATCATGACGCTCGGCGGCCTGGCGCTCGCGGTCGGCATCTTAGTCGACGACGCAACGGTCGAGATCGAGAACATCAACCGGAATCTTGAAGAGGGCAAGGAAACGGAGCAGGCGATCTTAGACGGCGCGGCGCAGATCGCGATCCCCGCTTTCGTCTCGACGCTGGCGATCTGCATCGTGTTCGTCCCGATGTTCTTCCTGACGGGCGTCGCGCGTTATCTCTTCGTGCCGCTCGCCGAAGCGGTGGTGTTCGCGATGCTCGCCTCGTACCTTCTCTCGCGGACGCTCGTGCCCACGATGGCCAAGTACCTTCTGAAGCAGCACGCTCCGGGGGTCCACGAGACGAGCGGCTCGAACGTCTTTGGCCGGATGCAGAGGTCGTTCGAAGAGAAATTTGAGCGGCTGCGCGAGGGCTACCGGGGGCTTCTCGCGCTTTGCCTGGAGCACCGGAAGGGTTTTCTCCCTGGCTTCTTCGCCTGCTGCGCCGCGTCGGTCGTCGTCCTCTATCCCTGGCTCGGGCAGGACTTTTTCCCGGCCGTCGACGCGGGACAACTGAAGCTTCACCTGCGGGCGCGGACGGGCACGCGCATCGAAGAGACGGCGCGCCTCTGCGACCAGGTGGACGGAATCGTGCGCCAGGTCATCGGCTCCCGGGAGATGGGCACCCTGATCGACAACATCGGCGTGCCGTACAGCGGCCTGAACCTTTCTTACAGCAATTCCGCGCCGGTCGGCCCCGCCGACGCCGACATCCTGGTCTCTCTCAAGCAGCCACACCGTCCGACGGCGGAGGTCATATCGGAGCTGCGGGCGAAACTGACGCACGGATTTCCCGGCGTGACTTTCTATTTCCTGCCGGTCGACATCGTCAGCCAGATACTGAATTTCGGCCTTCCCGCCCCGATCGACGTGCAGGTGATCGGCCGCAACCTCGAAGCCAACCGCGGGTTCGCGCAGAACCTGATGGAAAAGATCCGCTACGTGCCGGGGCTCGTCGACCTCCGCATCCAACAGCCGTTCGACGCGCCGCGCCTGTTCATGGACGTCGACCGGGTTCGCGCGCAGGAGGTCGGATACTCGCAGCGGGACGTCGCGGCGAACCTTCTCGTGGCCCTGTCGGGCAGCTCTCAGACATCGCCGACCTTCTGGCTCGACCCGAAGAGCGGCGTCAGTTACAGCGTCGCGGTGCAGTCGCCTCAATACAGGATCAGCTCTCTGGCGGACCTCGGCAACATCCCGATCAGCAATTCGGCGGGACGCTCCCCGCAGATCATGGGAAACCTCGCGACGATCACTCGAGGCTCGCAGCTCGGCAGCATCTCCCACTACAACGCCCAGCCGGTGATCGACATCTACGGCGCCGTCGACCGGACGGACCTCGGGAGCGTCGCGAAGCCGGTGACGCAGATCGTCGAGCGGGCGAAGAAGGACCTGCCGCGCGGCTCCGAGATCGTGGTGCGCGGTCAGGCCGAGACGATGCGCACCTCTTTCAACGGGCTCCTCGCCGGGCTCCTGTTTTCGATAGTCCTCGTCTATCTCCTGATCGTCGTGAACTTCCAGTCGTGGCTCGACCCGTTAATCATCATCTCGGCGCTGCCCGCCGCCATTGCCGGGATCGTATGGATGCTCTTCGTGCTGCATACGACCATGAGCGTCCCGGCCCTGACCGGCTCGATCATGTGCATGGGCGTCGCGACGGCGAACAGCATCCTGATCGTCAGCTTCGCAAAAGAGGAGATGGAGGCGGGGAAAAACGCGCTCGAGGCCGCCTTGAACGCCGGGTTCACGCGCTTCCGTCCCGTGCTCATGACGGCGCTCGCGATGATCATCGGTATGGTTCCGATGGCGCTCGGCATGGGCGAGGGCGGCGAGCAGAACGCGCCTCTCGGACGCGCCGTCATCGGCGGCCTCCTGCTCGCGACGGTCGCGACGCTGTTTTTCGTGCCCGCGTTCTTCACCCTTCTCCACGGCCGGAGGGCCGCCCGCGCCGCGAGCGCCTCGCCGGGGCCGCACCGCGAGGTTCCCGCTCGTGGCTGACGCGCGCGACCGGCCGCTCGCCGCCCCGCCGGGGGATCGCGTGATTGCCGGACCGGATAGCGCCGCGCCCCGCCGGGTCTCACAACGCGGGCCCCGCCGGGCCATCCTGGGACTCGGAGTGGCCGCGCTGATCCTCGCCGGTTTTGGAATCGCGACGCGCGTCCACTCCCGCAACTCTCTCCGGCAGGACGCCCGGAAGACCGCCGCGCCGATCGTTTCCGTCTTCGAACCGGGGCGCGGCGCGCCGATGCGCGAGTTCCTGCTGCCGGGGACCGCGCAGGCGTTCATGGATGCGCCGATTTATGCGCGCACCACGGGGTACATGAAGAAGTGGTACGCGGACATCGGCGCGCACGTGGCGAAGGGCCAGCTGCTCGCCGAGATCGATTCCCCCGAAATCGAGCAGCAGTTGCAGCAGGCAAAGGCGGACCTCGCGTCCGCGGAGGCGAACGAGCGGCTCGCGAAGATCACCGGCGACCGCTACTCGGAGCTCGCGAGGACGGACTCGGTGTCGAAGCAGGAAGCGGACAACGCGGCCGGCGGGCTCGCCGCGCGGCACGCGGCCGCGGCGTCGGCGCGGGCGAACGTGCGGCGCCTCCAGCAGATGGTGGGCTTCGAGCGAATCGAGGCCCCCTTTGCCGGCGTCATCACCGCGAGAAACGCGAACGTCGGCCAGCTCGTGGACGCGGGGACCGGCGGCGGACCGGGCCGCGAGCTCTTTCACATCGCCACGCTCGACCGGCTGCGAGTCTTCATCGGCGTGACGCAGGCGGCCTCGGCCGCCGCCACCCCGGGCCTTCCCGTCGAAGTCGACGTCGCGGAGCGTCCTGGCGTCCGGCTCCCCGGAAAGATCGTCCGCAATTCCAACGCGATCGACCCGGCGACGCGCACCATGCTCGTCGAGATCGACCTCGAAAACCGCGACGCCGCGATCCTTCCCGGCGCCTCCGTGCAGGTGCACCTGAAGCTCGCGGGGGGAGCGCCCACGCTCCTGCTCCCGGTGAGCGCGCTTCTGTTCCG
>JBBQDF010000262.1:0-4689 GCA_038319475.1 Thermoanaerobaculia bacterium | reverse complement strand
GGGAGAACGCCCTGGCCGCCAGGGCGTTCCAGAGGTCGGCCGAGCTCGGCAACCGCCCTGGCACCTCTCTCTATAACGCCGCCTGCGCGTTTTCGCTCGGGGGAGAGAAAGGCGCGGCGCTCGACTTTCTGCATAAGGCGGTCGAGAACGGGTTCGACGATCCGGAAATGTTCCGGAAGGACGACGATCTCGACGCGGTCAGAAACGAGCCGAAATTCCGCGAGGTTCAGAAGCTGGCGGACGAGCTCGCGATGCCATCGGTGCACTGGAGCTCGAAGCTCCTTCGCTCGAGCGCGCGATCCGAGTGGAGCAACGCCGCCCGGCGCGCGCGGGAGATCGCGGCGCGTCATCCCGGGATGGGAAGAGTCTGGTTCACGCTCGGCTACGCGGAGATCCGCAGCGAGCGCCCCGCCGCCGCGGCCGAAGCTTTTCAGAAAGCGCTCGATCTCGGATATCGAAAACCCGCGACTCTTTACAACCTGGCCTGCTCCTTCGCCGAGCTCGACCAGAAGGACCGCGCGTTTGACTTCCTGTTTCGCGCCCTCGATGCGGGTTACGACGGAAGGTCGATGCGGCACGACGAGGACCTCGACCGCCTCCGCAACGACCCCCGCTTCCGCAAGGCCGAAAAGGTCGCCGAACGGATCGCCGAGAAGACCGAAGAGAAAGACTAGCCGCTACCCGGCCCTCTTTCCCTCGTCACTCCCCAGCCCTCGCCCCGGCGCGCGAGAAGAGCAAGACCTCTTTCACCTGAGTGGCGGATGAGCTCGCCCCGAGAGGAGTCTCCTGACCGAAGGGAAGGAGGAGCCTCTCGGGGCGGGAGCCGCAGCGAACGGAGGGACGAGGCCAGCGGTTGAGGCCGCATCCGGCCGAGCCGTTGGCCGGTGCTCTTCGCCGCGTACGGCGAAGAGCACGTCCCGGAGTGAGCGAAGGCGACGTGCTACATCCACGGACCCACAATCGACGCGAGCAGCAGCGCAAGAGCTCCGACGACCGTCGCCGAAAGCGCGCCGACGTAGAGCGGCTTTGCCCCGAGGCCCCGGAACACGGAGAAGCGGGTCGTCAGCCCGACGCCTGCCATGGCGGTGGCCAGCGCGGCTCCGGCCCACGTCTCTCCCAGCGCCTTGACGAGCTCTTTCCAGGCGGCCGCGTCCAGAAATCCCCACGCGAGCCCCCCCCGCGCGAGCCAGGCGTCTCCGGCCGTGCGGGCCAGCGCCATGGCGACAAAACCGGCGACGAAGATCGGGAACAGACTACTGATTCGAATCGGAGCGCTGCCGAACGCGCCGCCCTTTCGCTTCGCGTGACGGTACGCGAGCAACGGAACGACAGCGGCGAGGAAGAGGTTGCGCGTCAGCTTCGTGACGGTGGCGACCTTCAGCGCCGCCTCGTCGTGGAAGAGCTCCTTGTAAGAGAGGGCGGCTCCCATGACCTGCGATGTGTCGTGAATACCCGTTCCGAGGAAGAGCCCGACCGCGGTCGAAGTGCCGCCGAAGAGGGCGTGCGCGAGATACGGGTACACGAACATCGCGAGCGCTCCGAAGAGTGTGACGTTCGCGATCGTGTACGCCACCTCCCGCTCGTCGGCATCGATGGCCGGCGCGACGGCGAGAGCGGCGGTGACGCCGCAGATCGCGGTCGATGCGGCCGCGAGCGTGCCGAGGTTTTCCGAGACCCCGATCCGACGCGCAAACCATGTCGTCACGACGAGCGCGACGGCGACGATGGTAGCGACGACCGGAACGGCGAGGGCGCCGAGCGCCGCCACGTCCACCAACGAAAGCCGGATGCCGACGAGAATGATTCCGAGCCTCAGCAGCTTCTTCATCGCGAACGCGAGGCCGGGAAGAAAGATCCGCGGGACACCGATCGTATTGGCGACGAGCATCCCGATCAGAATCGCCACCATGATCCCGGACACCGGGCTCGGACGCCCGGCGGGGTCGATGCCCTCGAGCCGGAGAAGCGCGCGCCCGAGCAGCGCGGCGAGCGCGTGCGCCGCGGCCATGACGGCGCCCGAGAGGGCGATCCCTGGGAGAAGCCCCGGCGCGTCGCGCCACTGGACACCGGCGAGGGCGCCCGCCAGGCGGGATGGCGGCGGCGCCGCCGCGATGTCGGGGGGTCGGGATGATTTCTCCCCCCCGCCGTTGTTGTTGTTTCCGGGATCCAAGCGGCCCATCATCCCGCAAACGTCGGCGGGGTAAAGCGAAAGAACGCGCGGAGATACGATCTCGCGCGCGTCGAGACCGCGGAAGCGGCAGGAGAACGGGAACCGATGCACAAGATCGAGAGCGCGAGGTTGAAGCCGGGGATCGCGGTCGAAGACATCTCGGCAGGCAGGATCGCCACCGGAACCGGTCACGCGACCGTGGAAATCCGGGGAGAAGCGCTCATTTTCTGGGACCCGAAAGTCCCCGGGAAGAAGCTCGACGCAATCGACACCGACCAGATCACCCCCGCTGCCGACTGCGTCTCCGAAAGCCTGGAGACCCTGGACGAGCGATGGAAGGCGGGCTCGTTCCGGTACCTCATGCCCGACTTCCGGCAGCGAGTCCACGCGGGGCAGAACTTCGTGATCGCGGGAGACCGGTTCGCGATCGGCTCCTCGCGGGAGATGAGCCCGGCGGGCCTCAAGGGCGTGGGCGAGGAAGCCGGGCACGAGCTCGTCGTGGTCTGCGGCAACAACATGGGCGACATCTTCCGGAGAAACGCGTTCAACCTGGGGCTGCACGTCGTGCAGAGCCCGGACGCCGTGGCGGACGCGCGCGACGGCGACCGGTTCGCTTTCGACCCGAAGACCCGCGCTCTCGTGAACGAGACCTCGGGGAAGGCGTACAGGCCGGTACCGCTGTCGCCCAAGGAAGAAGAGATTCGCAGCACGGGAGGCATCTTCGCGGTCGGCCGCCGCGAGTTTCGCGAATCGGTCGGCCGCACGCCGCAGATCCTGTGGCCCGATCCCGAGCAGGCGCGGCGCATGACGACGACGGAACAGATCGTCTGGGCTCACCGCGTGGACAGGGAAGCGCCGGTGCATCCCGGAGCGACGCTGCGCGTTCTTGCCGATCTGCTTCCCGCCTCGGACGGAACGGCGCCGTTCGCGATTCACACCTTCAACCAGATCACCGGTGGCCATGCGATCTATCCGCGGCAGGCGGCGATCGCCAACGACCACTTCGTCTTCACGGGGAAAGAGGCCGACGACCGGCAGACATCCATCGGGCGCGAGTTCGCCCGGATCCATGACATCGGGAAACCCCGGTACGCGGATCCCGGAGATGGGATCTTCCACTTCTACTTTCCCGAGCAGGGGCTGGTGCTTCCGGGAATGTTCATTCCCGGCGCCGACTCGCACAGCCGCGCGTATGGCGCGTATGGCGCGGTGGGATTCGGCGTCGGATCGACGACGCTCGGGTTCGGGTGGGCCACCGGGGCGATCTACTTCACCCTCGCGAAGCAGCGCCGGGTGGTCTTCCGGGGGGCGCTTCAGCCCTGGGTGAGCGGCAAGGACATCGTCCTCGAGCTCCTCCGCCGCTGGGGCGCGAAGCAGTCCTCCGGTATGTCGGTCGAATTCGTCGACGCGGAGAAACAGCTTCCCATCGCTTACCGCAACACGATCTCGAACATGATGGCGGAAGCCGAATCCTTGAACGGAATCTTCGCGCAGGACGAGATCACGGATGCCTGGTTCCGGGACAAGGGGCTGGAGCTGCCCTATCCGCGCGTCACTCCCGGTGCCGACGCGGTCTACGAAATCGATGAGAACCTCGAGCTTTCCGAGATCACGCCGATGATCGCGAAGCCGTTCTCCCCCGGAAATTCGTTTCCGGCGGCGGAGGTGGCGCGCGAGCGCCTCGGATTCGACAAGGCGCTCATCGGGTCCTGCACGAACGGAAGCTACGGCGACCTCCTTCAGGCCGCGCTCGTCATGCGCGCGGCGCGCGGACAGGGCTTCACGAAGGTCCAGCGGGAGTTCACCGTGTTCCCGGGATCGGGAGGAGTCGGACGCCAGATCGAAGCGGCGGATCCGCGCCTCGAGGGAGAGTCGATCGCGGACGTCTTCCGCTCCGTCGGCGGACAGATCCGCCAGTCGTGGTGCGGCCCCTGTTTCGGGCAGGGCCCCGATGCCCTGAACCGCGGCCAACGCGCGATCACGTCGTTCAATCGAAACTGGCAGAACCGGATGGGTCTCGGCGGAGAGGGGTACCTCGCAAGCCCCGCCGTCGTCGCATCCTCCGCCCTGATCGGCTACATGGCGGGCCCGGAAGAGCTCGGCCTCACCTGGGAGGCAGAACGGTTCGGAGTCTAGCCAGCGGCGCCCCGCGCAGCAGCGCGGAAAGGTCGCCGCGTCGTATTCGGGCGCGCGCGCCCCACGCGCGACCGAATACGCTAAACATCAGCGCCTCATGACCAGCCGGTACCGGTCCTAACCCATCTCCCCAGCGGCGCCCCGCGCAGCAGCGCGGAAAGGTCGCCGCGCCAAAAGCTGCGCCTCGTGACCAGGCGGTAACGGTCATCACCCACCTCCCCAGCGGCGCCCCGCGCGCAGCGCGGAAAGGCCGCCGCGTCGTATTCGGGCGCGCGCGCTCCACGCGCGCCCGAATACGCTGAAAATCAGCGCCTCACGATCAAGTGGTAAGACCCCCGGCCATCCCCCTCCCCCAACTGTCTCTCCAAACAACAACCGCCCTC
>JBBQDF010000261.1:0-4731 GCA_038319475.1 Thermoanaerobaculia bacterium | reverse complement strand
GCCGCGTCCCGCGTGATGCGCGCGAGCTTCGAGAGGACGGGACCCCCGGACGCCGGCGCGCGCGGCGCGAAGCGCCAGATGGCGAGCGATGCGAGGGCGGCCGCGGAGAGGGTTGCCGCGACGAGCATCCCGGGACGCGCGCGGCGGGTCACCCCGACCGCCGGGAGGGTCTCGGAGACGGAGAATTCGTCGATCTCGAGGCGGGCGTCGGCGATGTCGTGGAGGCGCTGCTTCGGATCGCGTTCGAGGCAGCGACGCAAGAGCCGGCGCACGCCGGCGGGCGTATCGTCGGGCAACGCGGTCCAATCCGGATCCGACTTGAGGACCGCGGCGAGCGCGTCCGAGACGGTGTCGCCGCCGAAGGCCTTGCGGCCGGTCAGCATCTCGTAGAGCACGGTTCCGAACGCCCAGATGTCGGTTCGCTTGTCGACGGATTTGCCGCGCGCCTGTTCGGGGGACATGTACGCCGCCGTCCCGATCACGACGCCGGCCTGCGTGGCCGCGGCGGTCATCGTCGGCGAGGAGGTCACGTCGGGCGAGGAGCGGTCGGCCTTGAGCGCCTTCGCCAGCCCGAAGTCCAGGACCTTAACCTTTCCCTCCGGCGTGCGCTTCACGTTGGCCGGCTTCAGGTCGCGATGGACGATACCCTTCTCGTGGGCCGCCTCGAGCGCGTCGGCGATCTGGCGAGCCACCTCGAGCGACTCCTCGACCGGCAGCGGGCCCTGCGCGATTCTTTCGGCGAGCGTCTCGCCTTCGACAAGCTCCAGCACGAGCGCCCGCGCGCCTCCCGACTCCTCGAGGCCGTGGATGTGAGCGATATTCGGATGGTTCAGCGAGGCCAGGACCTGCGCCTCTCTCTGGAACCGCGCCAGCCGGTCCGTGTCCAGCGCGAAGGCCTCGGGGAGAATCTTGACCGCGACCTCGCGCCCGAGCCGCGTGTCCCGCGCCCGGTAGACCTCCCCCATCCCGCCCGATCCGAGGGGCGCCACGATCTCGTAGGGGCCCAGGCGGGTACCGACCGTCAGGGGCATCGTCTAGTCCGCGTAGAACACGACCTTGCCGGTCTCGATTTCATACATCCCGCCGGCCAGGCCGATCGCGCCCTTGTCGAGGAGATCCTTGAGGACCTCGCTGTGCTCGCGAATTTCCTTCATCCCGAGGCGCACGTTCTGCGCTTCGACCCGCGCCACGAACGCCGCGTCCTTGGAGGACGAGCCGGGCCCGGCCACCGCGATCGCGGGCCGGATCTTCGCCAGCAGCTGCGTCAGGTTGCCGAACCGCACGTCGTCGATGGCGCCCTTGACGGCGCCGCAGCGGGAATGGCCGAGGACGACGAGAAGCTTCGCCCCGGTGACCTTCGCCGCGTATTCGAGCCCGCCGAGCACGTCCGTGTCGACCACGTTACCCGCCGTGCGGAGGCTGAACATGTCGCCGATCCCCTGGTCCAGAACGAGCTCCAGGGGCGCCCATCGCCGCGAACGGGTACTGGCCCGCCGCCGTCGCCAGGCCTTTGGCGTTCAAATCCCGAACTTTCCGCGTGCCCGAAACGAAGCGCCGGTTGCCTTCCTTCAGGCGCTCCAGCGCCTGCGCCGGCGTCATCGCCGCCTGCGACTCCTTCGTCTGCGCCTGAGCGCGGAGAGCGCTTCCCGCCAGCAGGGCCATGATCGCCAGAACCATCGCGCGCTCTATCATGTTCCGTCCTCCTCCTGCTCTCATCCTTCTCTAACCTTCGATCTGCTGCGTCAGGGCCGGGATCAGGCCGAGCAGCCGCGCATACAGGGCCAGCTGACCGCGGTGATATTCCTCGTGGGCGATGCCGTGGTTTATCCAGGCCAGGCGCGTCCCCATCTTCCCGTCGAATCGCCGGATCCGCTGCAGCATGTGGATCTCGCCCGCCCGGCGCAGCTTCCCCTCCCCGTCGCGGTGGGCCTGGCGAAGCGCCGCGAGGATCTCGGGCTTGTGCTTCTTCGACGCCACGCCCCGGCCGTACTCCCGCAGGAGGCTCTCGTAGGACTTGCGCTGGAAGTCTCCGTCGGGCCGGGAGAGCTCTCCCGACATCATTAGCCCCGACTCGAGGACGTGTTGCGCCACCTCGAGGATGCTGCGGCTGTCCGTGCCCGGCCGGAAGCCGTAGTCCTTGTCGGGTATGTTCCGGAGCTCGTCGGCGACGCCCTGCCGCGCGAAGCCCCAGTTTTCCAAAGTCTCTTCGAGGAGCGTGTCGAGCTTCACCTTCGCAACCCTCCCGCGGAGAGCGAAGCATACGAGAGATCGGTCATCCCGCCGGTATTCCGATCCGGGGAGACGTACCGCTTTCGCTCCAGCTCCGCCAGGGCCTGCGCGATGAAAAGGGCCACGGTGCGCCGAAGAATACCCTGCGTTGTTGTATCGTCGCCTGCGTGAATCCTCGTCGCTCGGCTCGGCGCCCGGCGCTCTTTTTTCCGCCGTTCGTCCTTCTGGTCCTCGCCGCCGGCTGCGCCGGCACGCGCCCGGCGCCGCGCTACGCCTGGGACCCGAAGGCGGATTTCGCCCCGCTGAAGTCGTACGCGTGGTCCGACGGCCCGGGATTCCGCATGCCCCATGGCGACTCGATCATCGACGGACGCTTCATCGACCAGCACGTCCGGGGATCGGTCGACCGGGCCCTCGGGGCCAGGGGCTTTCAGCGGGCCGACCCGGCGAGCGCCGACTTCCTCGTCGCCTACCGCACCGGAGACGTCGGCGTCTCCGACGAGGACCACATCGTCGGGGGCGACTGGTGGTCCGGCTACGCGGTCGCGACCGAATACGAGAAGTCGCGGTCGATCCGCATCGATATCCGAAGCAAGGCCAACGTGCTCCTGTGGCGCGGCCAGATCACCCGGCTGGAGGGCGAGAACCCGGACGCGGTGGCGCGGGAGCTCGACCGAGAGGTCGGGGACCTCCTGTCCCACTTTCCGCCCGCGCCGGGCGCCGTCCCCACGACCTGACCACCGACCCGACCACCGACCCGACCACCGACCCGACCACCAAAGGCAGACCCCCGGCAATAGGGAACGCCGTCCGAAGGACGGCGATAACGCAGACCCCCGGCAGTAGGGAACGCCGTCCGAAGGACGGCGATAGCGCAGACCCCCGGCAATAGGGAACGCCGTCCGAAGGACGGGGGTAGCGCAAAACCCCCGGCAGCAGGGAACGCCGGTACTCCGGCATTTAACCGTTAGCGTCAGCGGACCGGCGGCTCGTGATCCATCGCCTCGTCCTTCGGCGCCCACGTTCGAGGATGCACGGACCCCTCCCGGGACACAACGCGGAAGGGAACTCAGCCCCGCGTGTACGGTGGTACACAGCCTGCGGTCACGGAGCGTGCGATCCGCCGTATGATCCAACTGTGAGGGGCGCCGGGCCGTGTCCGGCCGCACCATTCGGCGGCCATCGGGAGGGCAAATGACCCACGCGGAGCTCGAAAAATACCGTGATCCGACGACCCCGGCTCCGGGAGGCCGAATGAGGCGCGTCGTGCTCATTCACGTTCGCGACCCCCAGTTTTACGCGGTTCCCGGCAAGGTCCGAGGAAAGAACGGCCGTCTGCAGGTGATGGGATTCCCTCCCATCGGCATCATGTCGCTCTCGTCGGTTCTGAAGCGGGCGGGCCACGAAGTGATGATGTTCGATCAGGCCAACCCCGACACGCCGAACGACGCCATCATCGCCGAGGTGCTCCGATGGAAGCCGGACCTGGTCGGCATGAGCTTTCTCTCGACGACGAGCTACCCCTACGCGAAGATCCTGGCTCGCGCTCTCCGCGCCGCCGCCCCCGGCCTCAAGCTCGCCTTCGGCGGCGTCTTCGCCACGCTGAACTCCGAGCACGTCAAGCGGCAGGTTCCGGAAGTGGACTTCGTCTGCCGCGGCGACGGCGAGCAGCTCATCCTCGACCTCGTTGAGCACCTCGATGATCCGTCCACTGTCCTCGGCGTGACCTGGCAGGACGAGACGGGCGCCGTGCGGCAGAACCCGGGCCGCCCTCTCGACCGCGACCTCGATCAGTGGCCCTTCCCGGACCGCGAGAGCCTGCTGCTCGACTTCATCGAATCCATGCCGCTCGATGTGCCGGTCGTACTCTCGCGCGAGCGATTCACGACGATGCAGACCTCCCGGGGCTGCCCGTGGCCCTGCATCTTCTGCGACATCCCCGTCTTCAACGAGGGCAAGTGGCGTTCGCGGAGCCCCGAGCACGTGATCTCGGAGTTCGAGCAGCTGCGCCGGGACGGGTACGGTGCGGTCTACTTCGTCGACGACCACTTCCTCCTGCAGCCCAAGCGCATCGAGGCCATCTGCAAGGGAATCAACGACGCCGACCTTGAGATCCAATGGGGCTGCGAAGGACGTGTCGACTCCGTCTGCATGGAGCTCTTCCCCGCGATGGCGAAGGCGCATTGCCGCACGCTGATGTTCGGGATCGAGAGCGGGAGCCAGAAGATCCTGGACCGGCTCAAGAAGGAGCAGACGCTGGCTCAGACCGAAACCGCGGTCGTTGCCGCCAAGAAGGCCGGCATCGAGATCGTGCATGGTTTCTTCGTCGTCGGCAACCCGGACGAGACCGAAGAAGACATGTGCGAAACTTTCCGGTTCGCCGCGAAGCTGCCTCTCGACACGTTCGCCTTCAATCGCCTCTGTGTGTATCGCGGCACGCCGCTCTGGAAGGAATACATCCAGCGCGGTCTCGTCAACGACGGGGACGACTGGTACAAGTAC
>JBBQDF010000260.1:0-4744 GCA_038319475.1 Thermoanaerobaculia bacterium | reverse complement strand
GACCTCGACGCTGAACGCTGAGCGCTGAACGCTCGACCCTTCCACTCTGAACTCTCAACGCTTAACCCTCAACCCTCAACTCCCCTTCCGCTTAACTCTCCCCGACAACCCTGCTAGCATCGCGGCCGACACCATGTCCTTCCAAGGCTCTATCCAGGAGCTCCCCGTCCCGGACATCATCCAGCTCGTCTCCGTCTCCGGGAAGACGGGCCTTTTCACCCTGATTCGCGGCACCGAACGGGGCCAGATTTTCCTGAAGAACGGGCAGATGGTCCACGCGAAGATCGGGGAGCTCTCCGGGGAGGAAGCGATCTACGCACTTGCGATCTGGTCCTCCGGCGAATTCCAGTTCACGCCCGGAGAAGAGTCGGCTACCGTCACGATCCGGCAGTCGAACACGAGTCTCCTGATGGAATCGGCGCGACGCCTCGACGAGTGGAAGGTGCTTTCCCGAAAAATCCCGGGCGTCGACTACGTTCCCGCGTTTTTGCCGCGGGACGCCGAGCCCGTGACGCTCTCGCCGCTCGAATGGAACCTGGTGATTCGAATCGACGGCAGGAAGACGGTCGAGGAGATCTCGCGGGCGACCGGCTCGTCCTCGTTCGAAACCGCGAAAATCCTGTACGGGCTCATCACGGCCGGGCTCGTCGAGATGCGCTCGCGCGATGCGGCCCGAGCCCCCGCCGCCGCTCCCGGATCCGCGGCCGCTCTCCTCGGCGACGAAAAAAAGATTCTCATGATCCTGTGCACGAGGGTCAAACAGGAGGCGGAGATTGCGATCGGCGAATCGAGCATCCCGGCCGTCGAACGACCTTACAAACTGGCGCTCTCCGAGATCGATCGCGGACGCGGCGTCGAGGCCGTTCGTGACCTGATCCGGCAGACCGAGAAGACCATCTCGTCGATGCGGGGGCCGGCGAAGATGAAGTCCTTCCAGGACAAGATGTCCCTCGTGATGCAGCCCAAGGCCTGAGAGGGCGGCGGATCCCTCGCGTGGCCTGGCGGCCCCTTCCGTCGTCGTCGCCCACGGCTCGACCTCGATGGCGGGCGGCTCTGACGGTTCTGCTCTGGACCGTGTGGCTTCCCGCCGTGCCGTGTCGGGCGGGCGATGAACCACGCCCCTCTCCGACCCCCGGACCCGCCGGCTCCGCGGCGGCAGGTGCCCCGGGCCGCCCCGAGATCCCCCCCGGCGCTCCCGGTACCGGCGCTCCCGCCGAGGAGCCGGACAACTCCGGGCTCCTCCCGCGTTTCAATCTGTACCTGCCGGATGGACGAGCCGACATTCGCCTCTTGAAGCCCATCCGCAATGCGCTTTTCGAGATGCAGGTCGCCTACAACTTCGTCAGCGGAGACATCTCCGCGTTCCTCCGCTACAAATATTACGGGCGGAGCGGCACGTCGACCTTCACCTTCTTCGACACGATCGAGTTTTCGGATCTTTCGCGTTTTTCCAACGAGTTCACCCGTACGCGGGGCGGTCTCTACCTCCTGCGTGTCCCGCTCGACTTCTACAACCGGCTCTACGCGCTCGCCGAGTTCGACCGGCTGACCTTTTCGAACCCTCTCGAGGAGCCCGACGCGAACAAGACCAACCTTTACTTGAAGACCGGGTACCAGTTCGGCACCCCTTCCGACGAGCGATCGAACGCGATCGTCGGCGAAGCCCGCGACCGCGTCTTCAACCTCTTCACCGCCCTTCGCGACATCGGTCCGCACGGCCGCGGTTTCTCAGCCGCCGCGACCTGGGGAGTCGGACGGCTCGGAGGCGACTACAGCTACGTCAAGACCGAATTCGAGGCCCTGCAGGCAATCTCGGTGGGACCGGACCGGCTGGTCCTGCGCCTGCACGGCGGCTATTTCCCCTTTCGCGGGCGCGTGCGGGAATTCTTCGATCCCTCCGTCGGAACGGCATTCTCGATCCCCCGGTACGAACTTTTCGCGCTCGACAGCCGGGAGGCGCTGCGCGGCTATCGCGGCCGGGAACGGGGCACAAACGAAGCGCACCTCACGGCCGAATACGCGGTCCCGTTCTTCCGGGACGCCAGGAAGAAGCTCCTCGGCCTCGACTGGGAGAGCGCGTATGCCGTCGGCTACGCGGGCACGGGAAACCTGGGGGACGGCACGCGGGTTTACCGGGAATTGGCCGACTACAAGGTCGACGTCGGAGCCGGGATCGAATCGAGCCTCTCGTACCGCCGCACCCGGGTCTTCGTCTCAGCCCTCGCGGCGAAAACGGTCGTTCGAGGTGTCGGAGGGATGCGGTTTCTGGTGTCCCTGCGCAGTTATCGCTGAGGGGGAGCGGGGTTCCGCGTTCAGCGTTGAGCGTTCAGCATTGAGAGTTGAGCCTGAGAGTTAGAGTCGGGAGTCGAAGGGCCAGATCCCGGCCCGCCTCGCCTCCTGACCCCAGACCCTTGACCGCCCCCGGCGGCCTCGCCCTCCCCTTCGGTGTCTCCTCCGCCTCCTGAATGCGAATGATGTTTGGCATTTTCGCTTTTTAGGCTTATTCTGTTAGGCATCTCTGTTTTTCCCGACCCGGTTCGAAAGGAGACTTCATGAAGGCCAAGCGTTCGGCGCTCGCCGGTATCCTCGTGTGTTTGACGGGCGCCGCGGCTTCCGCCCAGATCGCCCCCAGCAACCAGGGCGACATCGGGCTCTTCACGATGCCCACCGCGGACACGGCCCGAGCCGGGCAGCTCACCCTCGGGGTGTACGGCTGGAAAGAGCAGCTCGCGGCCGGTAATCTCGCGTTTTCGGATACGAGCTACAGGAGCCGCCTCTACTCGCACTGGGCGGGGGAAGGCTCGATCGGTCTCGGCCTGACCGACAACTGGGACATCTCGGCGTCCGCGGGCACCGAACGGTTCGAGAGCCGCGGCGGATGGCGGGGCGGGGCGCTGAACGGAATCCAGTTCTTCGGGCCGTTCCGCGCCGACGAGCCACGCAAGCTCCGGATCTCCACGAAAGTCCGGATCTACTCGGAGGCCGACAGCGGGTTCCGCCTGGGTCTCTGGCTTGCGGCGCACATTCCCATGGGACAGGCTTCCATTCACGTCGATCAGGTGGACGCGGACATCGACCGCGTGAAGACGCGGCGCACCGACTGGGAGTGGGGTGTGGCAGGAACGAAGGGGATCGTGACGGGGATGCTCTCTTACCAGCTCTCCTCGCGGCACGATCGCGACATCCGGGTGCCCAATCGTTTCCGGGCGGCCGTCGGAGTCGAAGTCCCGGTTCTCCCCTACCTCCATGTGATCGGAGAGCTCGATCGCAACACGTTTGACGGAGGCGACCTCCCCGAGGAGCCGTACTCCCTCCTGACGACGGGGGCGCGCTTCTACCTCGGCCGGACCGGCTGGGCGGTCAACGCGGCGTTGAACGCGAACCTGGACATGTTCTTCCGGAAGGGCTTTTCGCCCAACCCCCTCGGCGGCCTGATCGGGATCACCTACGCCGCGTGGCCTCCTCTGCCCCCGCCGCCGGTCGTGATGCCCCCTCCCGCACCGGTGACCGTGATGGAGGAAACGACGGAAACGACGACGACTGCGCCGCCGACACCAAGGATGACCCGTGACGAGATCCAGTTCGACGCCGCCAGCGCCCGACTGACGAACATCGCGAAGGCGATCCTCGACGGGATCGCGTTGCGGATGAAGAACGACCTGAACGCCACCGCGGTCGTCACCGGCTATTCGGACAACGGCGGCAACGAAGCCGCGAATCAGGCCATCTCCGCAAAGAGAGCCCAGTCGGCGAAGGAATACCTCGTGACCCGCCACGGGATCGACCCGAACCGCGTCACGACCGCCGCTCGCGGCTCGGCCGACGCCGCGTACGACAACGCCACACCCGAAGGACGCGCGAAGAACAGGCGTGCGGTGATCGTGGTGACCCTCGTCTCCGGAACGTGACGCCGGACTCGACCCCGACCTCTGTCTCCGAGCCCCCTCGCCACGAGGGGGCTTTTTCAGCTCCGGCCTTCCCCTCCCGCTCCCGCGTCCCCGTCGTTCTCACCGTGGCGGCCGCGATCGCGCTTCTCTACTACGGCCGGACGTTCTTCGTCACGATCGCGTTCGCCCTGTTCCTCGCGTTCGCGATGCGCCCGTTCGTGTCGCTTCTCGAACGCGCCGGCGTCCCGCGGGTCCTGTCGATCCTCCTTCTGCTGTTCGTCTTGGTCGGCGCGATCGTCCTGCTCGTCATCAACGTCACGGCGCAGTTCAACCAGTTCTACGTCGACCTGCCGCGATACCAGAATCGGATCCGGGACGTCCTTTCCCAGTTCACCGAGTACGTGAACAAACTTCGCGAGCGGATGGGAAATATCCTGCCCGAGGAAACCCGCGCGGTGCGGGAGGTGAAGATCAGCGAATCGCCGCTCGCGGCTACGCGGGCGTTCGTCGCCCAGGTCGGGGAGACCCTGCACCTCCTCCTGTACGCCGCGGCGGTGCCGTTCCTCACGTTCTTCATGCTGAAGGACCGGGAGAAGTTCGGACGCATCATCGACGGGATGCTCGCGCGGCAGGGACGTTTCGCCGGCGACGTGACGGGGGCGATCTCGCGGACGATGACCGATTACGCGCTCGGGCTCTCGTTCGTCATGGCGATCATGGCGGGCCTGACGACGGGCGCGCTCATGCTGCTCCACGTCAGCTACTACTACATCCTCGGGCCGCTCGCCGGCCTCGCGATCACACTGCCCTACGTCGGCGTGATCTTTTCGACGATTCCGGCCGTGGCGGTCGCGTTC
>JBBQDF010000259.1:0-4758 GCA_038319475.1 Thermoanaerobaculia bacterium | reverse complement strand
ACGTCCTCTCCTCCGAGCCGGTACTGCCCGTCCGTGGGCGTGTCGAGGCACCCGATCAGGTTCATCAGGGTCGACTTGCCCGACCCGGACGGCCCGACGATCGCGACGAACTCGCCGGGAGTCACCGAAAGGTCGATACCCTTCAGCGCCTCGACCTTGATCCTGCCGGTGTCGTAGACCTTCCGGATCCCCTGCATGTGGATGATCCGGTCGGCGGGCTGAATGCTCATTGTCAGTTCTCAGTCATCAGTAATAAGTAATCAGCGACCTGGTCACGCGAAACGCCGAACACTCGACCGAATGCTCACTCGTATCTCAGCGTGGCCGCGGGGTCGATCGCGGCCGCGCGGCGGGCGGGGAAATAGCCCGCGAGCAGGCCCGCAGAACCGAGGATGGCTACCGTAGCCGCCCCGATCGGCCAGGACAGGGTCGGCTTCCCGAGGAACTCCAGAACCTTCATGTCTTCCTGCGGAAGAAGGCCGAGCACCGTGACGATCAGGATCGCGATCACGGCTCCGGCGAGGCCTCCGAGAAGCGTGTAGATGAGGCCCTCCAGGACGAACGGTCCGGTGATCCAGCCTCGGCGCGCGCCGAGCGCCATTTTTACTCCGATCTCGCGTGTGCGCTCTTTGACCACCGCATACATGATGTTCGCGACACCGACGCATCCGATGATGAGCGTCAGCGCGCCGATGATTCCGAAGAACATCTCCATGCCCAGGAAGATCTTCGCGGAGATGCGCTGTCCCTTCACCGTGTTCCAGGTGCCGAAGACCCGCTCATCTTTCGGGTCGTAGGAGTAACGAGACGCGAAAAACTGGTTCATGCGCTGGATCGCGGATCCCATGTCGTCCTCGTTGTCGACATGAAGAACGACGACGTTCAACTTGTCTCGCCCGAAGAGCGCGCGGAAGGTCGTGATCGGAATGACCGCGTGGTCCTTGTCCTGGCCGCCATAGGCGCTCGTCTGCGTTTTTCGCTGCATGACGCCGATCACGGTGAAGGGCGAGCTGTTGACGAGCACCGTCCTGCCGACGGGGTTTTCTTTGCGGAAGAGGTCTTCGGCCAGCTCGTACCCGAGGAACACGACGCGGCGCTTCTGCTCCTCGTCCTGCGGGCCGAGAAACCGCCCGCCGGGAACGGGATAGTGCCGGCGCGGGTCGCCATAGATCCAGTTGGGCCCGATGACGCGCGCGTTGACGGTTTTGCGCGCGTACTGGATGAGCGTCCGGCTGTTGCTCATCTCACCCCAGACCTGGACGTCCGGCATCCTCTGCTGCAGGAGCGGGATGTCGTCGATGCGCGGCTTGACGCCCCGCCCCTCCGGCAGGCCCTTCCAGACTTTCGACGTCTCGCCCGGCCAGTTGATCGCCAGGTTCGTGCCCATCGCCTGCTCGTTTCTGGCGAACTGGCGCTTCAACCCTTCTCCGAAGGCGAGCAGCAGAAGGATCGTGACGGTGCCCCACGCGATCGAGGCGATGGTCAGGAGCGCGCGCTTCTTCTGAAGGCGCGCGGAAGTGAGAAACAGATGCAGGACGATCGAGAGGTCGAGGCGGCTCATCGCGGCGCTCTCACAGTTTCATCGCCACGACGGGATCGAGGCGCGAGGCTTCCTTCGCGGGGAAATAGCCGGCGAGGAGCCCTGTCGCGCCGAGCACCACGGCGGTCAAGGCCGCGACGGACCACGAGATCTCCGGATCGCCCACGAACTCGGTCGCCCCGAGCTTCGGGACGGTGAAACAGATCGCAAAGGAGATCGCGAATCCGATCGCGCCGCCCAGGGCCGTGATGAGGACGGTCTCGAGAAGGAACTGGCGCAGGATCCATTTCTGCCGCGCGCCGAGCGCCAGCTTGATCCCGATCTCCTTCGCTCTTTCCTCGACGACCACGTTCATGATGTTCGACACGCCGATGCCGCCGACCACGAGGGTGAAACATCCGACGATCCCGAGGAAGAGCCGGAACGACAGGAAGAACACGTCGAGGAACTTGAACTGCTCGGCCGTATCCCAGACGGACAGCGCCTCCTTGTCCTTCGGATCGAAGCGTAGCGATCGCGCGAGCGTCGCGCGCACCGCCGCCGTCACCTCCTCGGATCGCGCGGGGGAGACGGGCTGGTAGATGAAGTCGTTGACGTACTTTGTACCGGTCAGCGCCCGGAAAGTGGAGCCGGGCATATAGGCGCGCCCCTCGTCGCGGCTGTTGTAGCTCGAGTTCTGCACCTTTTCCTGCAGCACGCCGACGATCAGGAACGGGGAGCCGCCGAAGATCACGGTCTTCCCGACCGCCGGAGATTTCCCGAAGATGTCGCGGGCGATCTTGTCTCCGAGGAAGAGCACGCGGCGGTTCTCGCGCACGTCGATCGGATTGACGAACCGGCCTCCCGACTGCGGGATCAGGTTGCGCATCGGCCCGAAGGAGGAGTCGACTCCGGAGACGTCCACCGCGACGGTCTTCATGCCGTAGTGCAGCTTGAGCGTCTCGTTGTACTCGCTCGAAATCGCGACGATGCCGGGGGTCTGCCGCCGCACCGCGTCGATGTGCTCCTCGCGCACACGGATCTTGCGACCCCGGCCGAGCCCTTCGAAAGGGATGGAAGTCAGGGCGGGCCACGCGATCGCGATTCGGTCGCCCAGCCCCGCCGAGTTCTTGACGATCTGCTTGTGAAGCCCCTGACCGAACGCGAGGAGGAGCGTCACGGCGACGGTTCCCCAGACGATTCCGAAAACGGTCAGAAACGTCCGCAGCTTCTGGCTGCGAACGTCGCGGATCAGCTGGCGAAGAGTCTCTGCCATGGAAGCTCTCAGCTCATTCAGCTGATCTTCTTCGGCGGGCGCTCGACCACCTTCGACCCCTTCTGCAGCCCGGAGGCGACCTCGACGTTCATGCCATCGGAGATCCCGAGCTTGACCTCGGTCTTCCTGGGATCCGCCTTCGGGTCTCCCCCGGGAAGCTCGACGAACGCCTTCTTGCCGCCGTCTTCGAAGATCACGACGCGCTCGGGGAGAACCAGCACGTCTTTCTTCTCGCGGATGATGAGGTCGGCGTTGGCGGAGTAGCCCGCGCGCAGGACAATCTTCGTGGTCAGGTCGAGCTCGATCTCGACGTCGAAGAGCGTGGCCCCTTCCTTCTGCTGCGCCTGCGGAGCGATTCGCGCCACGCGCCCCGTGACCACATCCGTCGGAAGCGCGCCCACCTTGATCCGCGCCGGAAGCCCCACGCGGAGCTTGCCCACGTCGATCTCATCCACCGTCCCCTTGAAAATGAGGTCTCCCATGTCCGCGATGGTGGCGAGCTCGGTCCCGGGCTGGTAGGAAGTCAGGGGCGTGATGGGATCGCCCGGGTTGACGACGCGCGTCAGGATCGTGCCCGCCGCGGGTGCCCGGATGATCGATTCGATCGTCACTCTCTCCGTCGTCACCCGGCCCTTGCGCGTCAGGTCCCGTCCCTGTTCCGCCCGCGCGACGGCGATCTTCGCGAGCTCGAACGCCTCCCTCTTCGAATCCATGTCCGACCTGGGCAGCACGCCGGACCTCGAGAGCTCGATGGCGCGTTCGAAGTCCGCCTTCGCCCGCACGAACGACGCGTTGGCGGAATCGACGCTGCGATCGACGTCCGTGAGCTCCTGAGGCGTCGGATCGGGGCCGATCTCGAAAAGAGCATCTCCCGCTCGGACGGAATCGCCGACGTTCACCATGCACTTCCTGACGATCCCGGAAATCTTCGACTTGACCTGGAACTTCTGGCGCGGCTGGATCTGGCCGACGGCAATGGCCTTTTCGGTTATCGATCCTTTTTCGACGTTGACCAGCTTGTTGCCCGGCTGGTCCCCCTTGCTCGATCGCGCCCAGGCGTACAGGCCGCCGGCCAGGGCGACCAGGATCACCAGCCAGAACAGGGTTTTGAAGAGTTTTCGCATCCCGGTCCCCCAGACGAAAATCAAAGCCGCCGGCTCTCGATCCTCTCTACGCGCGGCTGCGCCGGAAGTTCCGCTGTTCCGCTGTCCCGCTGTTCCGCTGTTCCGCTGTTCCGCTGTTCCTCTGATCCGTTAGACGTCCGGCGGCAGTTTTCGTTAGTCTTTCTGAGGGCGCGCGAGGGATAAGCTTTCCGAGGGGTTTCCATGTCGAGCCGCGACTATCGCCTGGTGACGCATTGGCGGGTGTATGGAACCGCGGAGGAGATCTTTCGCGTGCTGGAGGCGCCTTCCGAACTCCCGCGGTGGTGGCCGAGCGTCTACCTCGCGGTCGAGGCGCTCGAGCCGGGGGGACCCGACGGGGTCGGTCGGGAAGTCGCTCTGGTGACACGTGGCTGGCTCCCGTACACGCTGGCGTGGGTCCTCCGCGTCACGCGGGTGCGCCGG
Organism: Thermoanaerobaculia bacterium; assembly: GCA_038319475.1. GTDB lineage: Bacteria > Acidobacteriota > Thermoanaerobaculia > UBA5066 > Gp7-AA6 > JALYUA01. The sequence goes on along the minus strand of JBBQDF010000259.1, from coordinate 398 downwards.
CCTTTCGAACTCGCGATCGAGGCGCAGGGAGATCTCGACGGCGTCGGGACGTGGACCCTCGACCCCGCCGGGGCGTGGACATGGGTGACCTTCGAGTGGGCGGTCACCGCGCGCAAACCGCTTCTCCATGGGCTGTCGCCCATCCTTTCTCCTGTGCTCGCCGCGAACCACCGGTGGGCCATGGCGCGAGGAGAGGAAAGCCTCGCGCTCGAGCTCGCGCGGCGCCGCGCCGCCGACTCCTCCGCGCGCGAGCGCGTTCCCGGACCTCCGGGAGCCGCGCGCGCTTCGGGAATCATTCTCACGGGTGTCGCGGCCGGGGTCATCGCGGTCGCCGCGGGTCTCTGGCGCGGCCGGCGGCGTCGCGCCTGAATGAGACGGCGCGGGCGGGCGCTGCTTTT
>JBBQDF010000258.1:0-4763 GCA_038319475.1 Thermoanaerobaculia bacterium | reverse complement strand
CGACGACTCCGCCCGCGGCCTCTCCTTCCCCGGCCGCGACTCGCGCGCTTGAGGCGGCTCCCCCCGCCGACGCCGCATCCGCCGATGCGATCGTCCGCGCGCTCTATACGGGGGTCTCGCATGCTCCCGGAGAAGATCCGGTCTGGTCGCACCTGCGCACGATCTTCCTGCCGGGCGGGCGGCTGATTCCGCCCCGGCGCGCGAACGGGGATTTCACGTTCCTGACCGCCGACGACTTCATCGCGCGCGTGTCGAAGGGGATCGCCACCCGCAAGGCGGAGGGCAAAGAGGCCGGGTTCTCCGAGCGGGAGATCGCGCGAAAGACGGACTGCTACGGGAACATCTGCCAGCTCTTCTCGACCTACGAATCGCGGTATGCGGCGGCCGACTCGAAACCGTTTGCCCGCGGAATCAACGCGATCCAGCTCGTAAAGGACGGGAACCGGTGGTGGATCGTCAACGTCCTCTGGGACCAGGAGACGCCGGAAAAGCCGATCCCGGCCGCCTATTTGAAGTAGGAGGTGGGGAGGGCGAAGGGCGCCCCCGCCATTCCGCCTTACGCCCGCGCGCGCGGGTCGCGCACGCCTAGATCTCGATCTGCGCCCCGAGCTCCACGACGCGATTCGGAGGCAGGTGGAAAAAGTGCGTCGCGCTTCGCGCGTTTCGGGACATCAGCGCGAACAGGCGCTCACGCCACATCGCCATTCCGGGAAGTCGCGTCGCGAAAATGGTTTCTTTTCCGAGGAAGAAGCTGGTGTCGCCCGGCGGAAACTCGAGTCCCGGCTGTTTGATTCGCTCCAGAAGCTCGGGGACGGAGGCGTCTTCCATGAACCCTCGCCGTGCGACGATCCGGAAGAACCCGGCGCCGAGGTCGCTCACGGAAAGACGCTTTTCTTCCGGGACGCGGGGACGATCTTCGGTTAAGACCGTGAGAAGAGCGACCGTCTTGTGAAGCACTTTGTTGTGCTTGAAATTGTGAAGCATGGCGGCAGGGACCCCCTCGTCTGTCCGCGACATGTAGACGCCGGTGCCCTGTACCCGGTACACGCGTCCGAGATCCCGCATGAAGGTCTCGAGGGGAACGGCATTTTCCACCAGCTTCGAGTTCAAGATCTCGCGGCCCCGGCGCCACGTCGTCATGAGAATGAAGATGCCCGCCGCGACAACCAGAGGGAACCAGCCGCCATGCGGGACCTTGACGATGTTCGCGCCGAAGAATGCCAGATCCGGTACCAGGAAAACTCCGGCCAGTAGCACGGAGGCCGCGAGCGACCATTTCCAGAGCTCCCGAGCGACGACCGCCATCAGCATCGTCGTGATCGCCATCGTGGTCGTGACGGCCACGCCATAGGCCGCGGCCAGGTTGCTCGAATTTCGGAAGCCGATCACGAGGGCAATCGTGGAAATCATCAGAGCCCAGTTGACCGATGGGATGTAGATCTGTCCGATCTCTCTTTCGGAGGTGTGGTCGATGCGCACGCGCGGGCTGTACCCGAGCAGAACGGCCTGCCGCGTGAGAGAGAACGCCCCGGAGATGACCGCCTGCGAGGCGATGACGGTAGCGACGGTCGAGAGGGCGACCATGGGATAGAGCGTCCAGGCGGGACCGAGCCGGTAGAAGGGGTTCTCCGCCGCAGCCGGGCTGATGAGCAGCAGGGAGCCCTGCCCGAAGTAGTTCAAGAGAAGGGCGGGCAGCACGAACGCGAACCAGGCGAGCCGTATGGGCTTCGCCCCGAAATGTCCCATGTCGGCATAAAGGGCCTCCCCGCCGGTCACGACCAGAAAGACGGTGCCGAGCGCGAGAAAGCCGCGGCCGGCGTTCTCCCGGAAAAAACGCAACGCGTGGAGCGGATTGACCGAAGCAAGCACGCCGGGCGCGCGAAGGATCTGGATCACGCCGAGGGCCGCGATGCTGAAGAACCACAGGATCATGACCGGCCCGAAAATCTTCCCGATGCCCTGTGTGCCGTGCTTCTGGATGAGAAACAAACCGATCAGGATGACGATCGTGATGGGCTCGACTAAGTGCTCAAAAAGCGGAGTGGCGATCTGCAACCCCTCGACGGCCGACAGCACGGAAATGGCGGGCGTGATGATCCCGTCGCCGTAGAGAAGCGCCGCTCCAAAAAGCCCGAGCATCCCGAGCGTGAACCGGAAGCCCCGGGATCCCTTTCGGTGCGGCCGGATCAGAGACATGAGCGCCAGGATTCCGCCCTCTCCGCGGTTGTCCGCGCGCATCACGAAGATCAGGTACTTGATCGAGATGACGACTATGAGCGACCAGAAGACCAGAGAGAGCACGCCCATCACGTTGCCCGGCGTCGGCGCAATCGCGTGCGGACCGTGGAAGCACTCGCGCAGGGCGTACAGCGGGCTCGTCCCGATGTCGCCGTAGACGATGCCGAGGGCGCCGAGCGAGAGGGTGAAAAGGTATTTCCCCCCTCGTGCGCCATGATTTGCCGGCCCGTCCTCCAGAGACCCTCCTTTCCCTTGCGGGGATCGGTATCCTACCGTCGGCTCTCTCACTGCTAGTCAGGAACTAAAAGGCCGGGGCGAGGACGATGACGAACAAGCCTGCGCTGGATCGAGGAATGCGCGTCTCCGCAGCGGGAGATCTCCTTCGCCGTGAGGGCGTGCGCCGCGCCTGGGCACTCTTCTTCGCTCGAGCCGTCCTCGGTCTGATCTTTCTCATGGCGGGAATCTGGAAAGTGTTCCAGCTCACTCCCGCGGGACACGCTCACCGATTTTTCGTAGACCCTTACGCCGGCAGTTTTCTGCCTTCATGGGCGCTCTGGGCAGCGGGAGTCACCGTTCCCATCGTCGAGCTCGTCGGAGGCGGGCTCGTCCTGTTCGGGTGGCGAACGCGCGATGCCTCTGTCGCGCTCGGACTCGTGCTCGTCACCGTGACGTTCGGGCATCTGGTCAAAGAGCCTCTGTACGCCTTTCACGAGCACGTCTTTCCTCGCCTCGCCCTGCTCCTCTTCGTTCTTGCGTCGCCCGAGGCCTGGGATCGCTTCTCCGTCGATGCCGTGCTCGCGCGCAAGGGCGGGCGCAAGGCGGCGGCGGCCAGCTGAAAAACGACAGATCGGCCGGTCTCTCTCGACGGCGATGAGCACCCGAACGGCAAGTGCGCTCGACCTGCTGCGGGCCCCCTCACCCCAACCCTCTCCCCGAACGCGGGGCGAGGGAGCAGAGCTGCGCCTCAGCCACGATGGTGGCTATGCTCGCAGCGAGAGGAGTCTCCTGACCGAAGGGAAGGAGGAGCCTCCCGCTGCGGGAGCCGAAGCGAACGAAGGGAGCAGCCGGGCGGTCGAGCCAACAGGCGAGCCGCCCGGCGGTGCGTTCGCCCGCAGGCGAACGCAGCTCCCGCAGTGAGCGGAGGCGACGTGCTCAGCGGACCCGGATCTGACGCCGAATCTCGGTCCGACCGCCGTCTTTCGCGATCAGCGTCACCGTCACCGTGTGCAGGCCTTTTTCGACCTTCGGGAGCGGAAAACCAAACCCGGCGTGGTCGGCGTTTGGAAAAGCGGGATACGTCTGGGCGACGCCGGGAAACGCCTGGTTCAGCGCCACGGGGCTCGTCACGCCGGTTTCCGAAGAAACGGTGACCTGCGCAATCCCCGAGTCATCGAGCGCCCACCCGAAGGCCCAGCTCTCGGGCGCCACCGTCGCTCCCTCTTTGGGGGTGTCCAGAAAGCCAAACGGCGGCTTCGCAACGTCCCCCGCCGAAGCGGGCGCGCCGCCGGGCGTCGTCGAGCCGTCGGGGACGGCGGCGACGGGCGTTCGACCCGCCGCGGTGTCCGGTCCGCCGGCGTTCTCCGATTTCTGACATCCGGACACCATCAGAGCCGCGGCTCCCACCGCGCCCGCCAGCCTCTTCCATTGCGAGATCAAAATCGTCTCCTTACTCTTGCCGCGCGAAGTTCTGGGGCATTCTAGTGCCATGGACAACGCGTCCCGGGTCTCGAAGCGGTTCACGCCTCAGGCGCCCGACTACGGGCTCGACCCGCGCGAAGCGGGCTTTCTGAGACGGCTCTCGCCTCCGTGGCGGATCCAGCGCTATCTCGATTCCATCGAATACGACGTCGCCGCATCCGGCTGCCGCTCGCCGCGCCGGGTGCTGCGGGAACGGACCGTCCAGTGCATGGACGGCGCTCTCTTCGCCGCGGCCGCGCTCCGGCTGCAGGGGGAACGGCCGCTCCTGCTCGATCTCGAAGCCGACACAGATGACGATCATGTCCTCGCGCTCTTCCGCGGCCCGGCGGGGTGGGGAGCCATCGCGCGATCGAATTACACCGGCCTGCGGTACCGGGAGCCCGTGCATCCGACGATCCGCGCGCTCGTCGTCTCCTACATCGAGGGCTATTTCAACCTGCGCCGGCAGAAGACCCTGCGGCGCTATTCCCGACCCGTACATCTGGCGCGGTTCGACCGGCTCGAGTGGATGACGGCGGAGGAAGATCTCTGGGCGATTCCCGAGGCCTTAGTCGACGTCCCGCACCGCGTCCTCTTCCCGGCGAATGTCGTCAGCGCGCTCGCGACCGTCGACTCCCGCACGTTTCTCGCGGGTCTCGTCGGACGGAGAGAGAAGCCCCGCGCGGCCCCGGGTGACCGCAGGCGCGCCGGCGGGCGGCGAAGAGCCGACCCGTGAAACGCCGGCATTACTGGCGACGCCGCGTTCTGGCAAACGCTCGACCGCGCCTTTTCGCCGTCGCCTCCTGCGATGCCTCCGGAACCCTCGCGATGCTTTCAGGCGAGCCGCG
>JBBQDF010000257.1:0-4779 GCA_038319475.1 Thermoanaerobaculia bacterium | reverse complement strand
GGCCACGGCGTACGAGACGAGGTCGAGCTCCTCGCAGCGCCAGCGGAGCGGCTCCGTCTCGAATCCCGGGGTCGCGGGCCACTCGTGCGGAGAGAGCAGCGATTGCGCGCTTCTCAGAACACGTGCCGCTCCCTCCCGGCGGGCGGTCGCGACGGCGGCCTCGTGCTGCCTCACGCTCTCGACCGCGATCGCGGAGTGCGTTCCGACCTCGACGACGAACTCTTCATCGTCTTTGGTGAACGTGCGGTGGCGCTTGTTCAGAAGCTGCACGACTCCGACGATTTCCCCGCTCGGCGTCTTCAAGGGCGCCGCGAGGATGGTTCGCGTCGTAAACCCTGAAGTCGAGTCCGTCCGCGAATCGAACCGCGGATCTCGATACGCGTCGTGGATGTTGATCGTCTCTCCCGTGCGGGCCACGGTGCCGGCGATTCCGCGGCCGACCGGCAGGCGGATCGGAGCGACCGCGCCGCCCTCGAGGATCTGGCTGACGAGCTCGTCGGCGCCGCGCTCCCTCAGGAAGATCGTGCCCCGCTCCGCGTCCGTCTCGCTCGTGGCGGTCTTCAAGATGATCCGAAGGATCTCGGTGGGATCGAAGGTCGATGCGAGGGCCTTGTTGGCTTCGAGGATGACCATCAGCTTGACCATCTTCGCCCGCGTGACCGAGACCTCGGCTAAGACCCGCTCCAGCACCTGCCCTTCGAAGGAGGCGATCGCGTCCGCGAGGGAGTCCGCGTCCGGGAAGCGGGCTTGCGGGTCCTTGGCGATGGCGCGGTCGAGGATCCCGAGAAGCTCCGGCGGCAGGTCCGGCCGCAGCGTGACGGCCTTCGGAGGCGCATCCGAGATCACCCGCCGGACGAGACGCGCGGTGTCGGGATCGTCAAATGGCACCTGGCCCGTGAACATCTCGTAGAGGAGCACGCCCATCGCGTAAATGTCGGTCCGCACGCTTGGCGCCTGGCCGCGAAGAAGCTCGGGCGCCAGGAACTGCGGCGTTCCCGGGACGGTTTCCTCTTTTTCTCCCCGGTAGACGGCGGTTTCGACCGCGATTCCGAAGTCCATCAGGCGAGGCGTGTCGTCGATGCCGACGATGACGTTTTCCGGCTTCAAGTCGCGATGCAGGACGCCGATGCGGTGGGCCGCGGCCAGACCACGGCAGATCTTCTTCGCGATTGAAAGGCCCCGCCCGAGCGGCAGCGTCCTCTCGACGTCCTCCACGTCCTTGAGCGTCCGCCCCGGGAGGTACTCCATCGAGACGAACTCCTCGCCGTTTAGTTCCACGAGGTCGAACACGCGGCAGACGTTCTCGTGCGTGACCCGGCGCGACAGGATGATCTCGCGCCGAAGGGTCTCCCGCCTCTCGGGCGAAACGCGATCGGGGCGGATCCTCTTCAACGCGATGTCGCAGTCGAGCTTGAGGTCGCGCGCGCGGTAGACGACCCCCATCCCGCCGAACCCGAGCACCGACTCGATGCGATAGCGGCCGCCGAGGAGAGTTCCGTTCGTCAGGGGCCGGTCGGGGCCCGTGGGGGCGTCGGACGGCCCGGCGGTCGTCGGCGTGTTGCTGTCACGGGGCACGGTTCTTTGATTGTATCGGGGCCGCCCGAAAGCGGCCGGACCCTGGCCGAAGGTTCTTTGACTTTGGTCGCCGCGAAGATAGAGTTGACGCACTTGCCGCTCGAATCCCCGAGTACTTCAGAGGAGTGAAAAACGTGAAAAACCGGTTCCGATCGAATCGGATCTCTCTTCCCCTCCTGGCCGCCTCTCTGGCCTTCCTTGCCGCGGCGCCCGCGTATCCCGCCGGATTCCAGGTGATGACTCAGGGCGCGAAAGCCACCGGAATGGGGCTGGCGTTCACGGCGGTCGCGGACGACCCTTCCGCGATCTTCTACAACCCCGCGGGCCTCGGGTGGCAGAAGCACTTCGAGGCGCAGATCGGCGCCGAGTTCCTGAGCAAGGTCAAGGGCGACTTCGAAGGGGCCAATCCCTATCCGGGCAACGGCGTCTCGGAGAAGCAGCACAGCACGACGTTCGTGGTCCCGAACGTCTACGCCGTGGTCCCTCTGACCAACGAGCTCAACTTCGGGCTCGGGATCACCTCGCCCTACGGACTCGGCTTCCGCTGGGACAATGCCGAGAAGTTCAGCGGGCGCTTCGTCTCGCAGAACGCGGTCGTGCAGGCGATCGACTTAAACCCGGTGATTTCCTTCCAGGCGACGCCGACGTTCGCGATCGCGGTCGGGGCGGACTACCGGGTGTCGAAAGTGCAGCTCGAGAGGAACAATGCGGCGATCAACCCGCTCACGAACTCCGTCGTGGACGTCGCGCACGTCAAGTTGAACAGCAAGCTCCAGGACAACCACGGCTGGGGCTGGAACGCGGGGATCCTCTTCAAGCCCGTCCCTCAGTTCTCTCTCGGGGCCTCCTACCGGAGCCGGATAAAGATCGACTATGAGGGGACGGCGAACTTCGAGCAGCGGCTGACCGGCACGCCGTTCGACGCGCTGGTGGCGCCCCAGATTCCGAAGGGGACGCATCCCGTCCAGACGGCGATCGAGTTTCCGGCGACGCTGAATCTCGGAATGGCGTTCACCCTGCCGAGCGACTTTTTGGTCTCGCTCGAGGCGGACTGGACCCAGTGGACGAGCTTCAAGGCGCTCGACATCCATTTCCCGGACCTTGCGGGGCGCGACCTGCACCGCGAGACCGACTGGCGCAACTCCTGGGCGTACCGCATCGGGCTCCAGAAGAAGGTCGGGGCGATGGCGTTTCGCGCGGGTTACTACCGCGACAAGACGCCCCAGCCGACCGAAGACATCGGTCCGCTCCTCGCGGACAACGACCGCGACGCCTATTCAGTCGGGTTCGGCTTCGGAACCGATCACTGGGGCATCGATGTTTCGGACCTCTACCTGAAGGTGCACGACCGCAGCAACCTCTCTCGATCCAATGACAACTTCTATGGCACTTTCAAGGAAGCTGTGAACATTTTCGCGTTCAGCCTCCGAGTGGCCTTCTAACCATGGAGAGCACGATGAAGAGATCTCTTTTGCGGCTCGCGGCGCTCGCGGCCGTTTTCTATCTGACGGCGATCGGGGCGTTTGCCCAGACGCCGAATTTTTCCAAGTACGTGGCGCTCGGCGACAGCTCTGGGGCCGGCTACGGCGCGGGCTGCCTGGTGGCCCGGGAGCAGCGCTTCTCATACCCGGCGCAGCTCGCGAAGTCCTTCGGCGTGACGGATTTTCAGCAGCCCACGGTCTCGGACCCCGGCATTCCGATCTGCAACGCCATCACGAGCCTCGCGCCGACGTTCGGTCCGATCTCGACTCACACGGGGGCCCCGACCAACGCGACGCTCGCGCGGTCGTACGACAACCTGTCGGTCCCCGGCTACAAGATCGCCGACGTTTCCGACAAGACCACGGACAACGGGGGCATCGCCGATCTGATTCTCCGCGGCCGCGGGACGCAGTTGAACCAGGCGCTCGGTTTGAATCCCACGTTCATCACGCTCGGGATCATCAGCAACGACATCCTGATGGCCGGGGCCGCCGGTTTTTTCCAGGACGGGGTCACGGCGACGCCGCTCCCGGTTTTCTCGGCCAAGTACAACGCCGTCGCGGCGGCGTTGAAAGCCCCGGGCCGGACGGGGGTCTTCCTCGGAACGCCGGATCCGCGCTTCATCCCTCTCGCGTCCACGGTTCCTTACTACGTCGTCAACCCGGCGACGCGCCAGCCGGTGCGCGACGCGTCCGGCAACGTGATTCCGCTTCTGGGCTCCCGCGACACCGGCGACCCCCGCTGCCGGATTGGACCGGCCGGGAAGGTCTGCCCGCTTCCCGCCGGAACGCTCGTGACGCTCGGGGCGAGCGCGCCTCAGGCGGCGCTCGGCGGCAGCTCGCTGCTCGCTCTCGGATTCGGCATCCCGTGCAGCGTGAACCCGACGCTTCCGCGGTGCGACTATCCGCTGCCAGACGGCTCCTTCACCCCTCCCGCCACCGTGAACGTCGGGGTCGTCCTTTACCCGGACGAGGTTCTCGCAATCGACCAGAGGATCCGGGACATGAACGCGGTCATCAAGTCCGCTGCCGAAGCGAACGGATTCAAGTACTTCGACTTCTACGCCCTTTCGCAAGACCTGATGACGAACGGCCGGACGTATGCCGGCATCCACATCTCGACCGCCTTTGTGACCGGCGGCATGTTCGCCTATGGCGAGGCTGTTCATATGTCGAACATCGGGTACACGATCCTGGCGGACGAGCTCATCCAGTTCATTAACGCGTCTTACGGCACGAAGCTCGAGCGCCCGAACATCGCGACCGCGCTGTTCACCCCCGACGTTCCTGCCGCCGGTTCGACCGGAACCGTCGCCCTGGCGGCGAGCCTCGACTTCTCCGAGGAAATGTGGCGCGGGTACTTCCGCTCCTACCCGCTGCAGGAGGAGGGGTTCGAGCTCATCTTCTCCGCCGAGCCCGCGATGGCCGTCGAGCGCGCCGCGCCGGTCGACCGCCGCGTCATCCGCGTGCCGCGAAAACGCGAGTAGTTGCGGCGCTTCTCTGTCTCTCAAGACGCCCCGGGCACCCGCCGGGGCGTTTTTCGTTCCGGGTTTCGGGGGCGTGTCGCGAATTTAGGAGGCGGGGCGCCCCCGCCAGCATGGTGGCCAAGCTCGCCCCGGGAGGAGTCTCCCGACCAGAGGGAGGGAGGAGCCTCTCGGGGCGGGAGCGTGAGCGAACGCAGTGAGCGGAAGCGACGTGCGAGGAGCCTCTCGGGGCGGGAGCC
>JBBQDF010000256.1:0-4792 GCA_038319475.1 Thermoanaerobaculia bacterium | reverse complement strand
TTCGACGGCTCGCTCACGGGCGTAGCAAAGTGCAAGTTCCAAGCCGGCCGTCGCCAACCGTCGCCAACCGTCGCCTCCGCTCACTGCGGGACCTGCGTTCGCCTGCGGGCGAACGCACCGCCGGGCGGCTCGCCTGTAGGCTCGACCGCCCGGCTGGTCGCTTCGTTCGCTTCGGCTCCCGCCCCGAGAGGCTCCTCGCACGTCGCTTCCGCTCACTGCGTTCGCTCACGCTCCCGCCCCGAGAGGCTCCTCCCTCCCTCTGGTCGGGAGACTCCTCCCGGGGCGAGCTTGGCCACCAGCTTGCCGGGGCGCGGCTCTGCTCCCTGGGCGAAAGGGCGCCGAGAACAGATCGTGCGTGCCCGCGTTATTTTCGCTCGCTGGACAAAGGGTCACGGGGGGGGCGCCTCCTGACAGACTTCGGGCGTGCACGACCTGGAAATGTCGACGCGGGTGGAGGCACCGCTTGCTCAAGTGTTCGCGTTTTTTTCCGATCCCGGCAATCTTGCCCGGATTACGCCGCCCTGGCTCAGGTTTCGGATCGAGGGGCCTCCACCCGGGAAAATGGGAGGGCACGCGGATCGAATATCGCATCCGCTGGACTGTCCTCACTCTGCGCTGGGTGACCGTGATCGCGCGGTGGGTGCCGGGCGTCGAGTTCGAGGACCGGCAGGAGCGCGGGCCGTATCGGACCTGGATCCACACCCACCGGTTCGAAGCCGCGGGAGACGCCGTGCTCATGCGGGACCACGTCCGGTACGAGCTTCCCTTCGGACCGCTCGGACGGATCGCGCACGTTCTCCTCGTCCGGCGGCAGCTCGAACAGATCTTCGAGTATCGGCGGCGCGCCATCGAGAAGATCTTTTCGAAGACCGAGCCGCGCCCGTGAGCACGATCATCCACTGGTTCCGGCGGGACCTGCGCGTCGCCGACAACACGGCGCTTGCGGCGGCCGCGCGGAACGCGGACCGCGTCGTTCCCGTGTTCGTGCTCGACGACCACTACGGGAACGATCCGGGCATCGGTCCCGCGCGGTTTCGATTTCTTCGCGAGAGCCTCGAGGAGCTCGCCGGCACTCTCACGGCCGCCGGCGGGCGCCTGATCCTCCGCCCCGGGCCCGCCGCGCGCGCGCTCCCGGAGCTCGCCGCCGAGACCGGAGCGACGGCCGTGTACGCCAACGCGGAGATCGGTCCGTACCCGGAGGCGCGGGACTCCGCCGCGGCGGGCGCGCTCCGCGGTATCCAGACAGAGCTGCGGCTCTTTCCCGACGCCCTGCTGGTCGAGCCGGACGCGCTCCTCTCGGGAGCCGGCGAGCCTTACACGGTGTACTCCCCCTTCGCGCGCCGGTGGGATGCGACGGAGAAGCTCGCGCCCGCTCCGGCGCCGGGCCGACTCGAGACCCCGGCCCTGCGAAGCGTTCCGATGGCGCGGGTCCGGTCGTGGCGCGACCTGTCCCCCGATCCGCTCGCGCCGCGCGGTGGAGAGTCGGAAGCGCTGCGGTTGCTGTCCCGTTTCTGCGATCGCCCGCTGTCTTCCTACGGAATCGAACGCAACCGTCCGGGCCGGGAAGGCACCTCCCGGCTTTCGCCGCATCTCCACTTCGGGACCATTTCTCCGAGGACCGTCCGCGCGCGGGTGCTCGAATCGGCCGGCAGCGCGCGGGACAGCGCGGTGTTCCTTCGCGAGCTCGCCTGGCGGGACTTTTACCATCACGTTCTGTTTCACTTCCCGCGCGTCGCGACGGAGAGCTTCCGTCCGCAGTTCGACGCCCTCGCGTGGCGCACGTCGACCGACACGCTGGACGCCTGGCGCAGAGGGGAAACGGGATACCCGCTGGTGGACGCCGCCATGCGCCAGCTCGCCTCCACGCACTGGATGCACAACCGCGCCCGGATGGTGGTCGCGTCCTTCCTGACGAAGGACCTCCACATCCACTGGCGGGAGGGGCAGGCGTTGTTCGAGAAGGAGCTTGCCGACGCGGACCTCGCGAGCAACAACGGCGGCTGGCAGTGGGCGGCGGGCTCGGGGACCGACGCTGCACCTTACTTCCGCATCTTCAACCCGGTGCTCCAGTCGAAGAAGTTCGATCCGGACGGCGCTTACATCCGCCGGTACGTGCCGGCGCTGGCGAAAGTCCCGGACGAGAAGCTGCACGAGCCCTGGACGATGACGGGCGACGAGCAGAAAGAGTCCGGCTGCCGGATCGGGCGCGATTATCCGGAGCCCATCGTCGATCACGCCGTGGAGAGGCGCGTGGCGCTCGGGATGATGGAGGACATCGCAAGAGGTTGAAGTTGTGCGTCGGGACGCGGGCCCTTTTTCGACGGAGAATTCACCCCGATGGCCGACTCTCCCGCACTCGAACTCGAGATCCGCGCCGGGGGAACCTTCGCGCCCGCGTTCGACGCCTGGATCGATCCGGCCGGCCCCGTGGCGCGCGCGATCGTCTCCCACGCGCACGCGGACCATGCGGCCGCCGGGCATGGAGAAATCTGGGCCACCCCGGAGACGCTCGCGATCTACACGCGGCGAAACCCCGAGTGGGCAGGGCTCGAACGGCCGCTCGCCTACGGGGAGACGGTCCGGAGGGAAGGCGCCGAGCTCACGCTCTTTCCCGCCGGTCACATCCTCGGTTCCGCGCAGATCCGGATCGAGGGATCCTCCGGCTCCGTCCTCTATACCGGGGACTTCCGGCGCGGCGTCTCTCGAACCGCTCGACTCGCGCAGGCGCCTCGCGCCGACGTTCTCGTGACCGAGTCGACCTTCGGCCTTCCCGTCTTTCGATTTCCACCGCGGCCCGTGCTCGAAGCGCGGCTGGTCTCCGCGTGCCGCGCGGCCATCGAAGACGGGGTGATCCCGGTCGTCCTCGCGTACGGGCTCGGGAAGTCCCAGGAAGCGGTCCTCGCCCTCTCGGAAGCCGGACTCCGGACGGTGCTGCACGGCGCGGCGTGGAAGCTCCTGCCCGTTTACGAGGCGGCGGGATTTGCTTTCCCTCTGTCGCGCCCCTACGACAGCGGACCGGCCGCTCCCGGCGAGGTGCTGGTCGTTCCGCCCCACTGCGCGCGCACACCCGTGGTCCGGCAGGTAAAGAAGCGGCGCATCGCGTATCTCTCCGGATGGGCGTTGCGCGAGGCGTCTCGCGCGGAACATGACGCGGAGATCCTCCTCCCCTTCTCCGACCATGCGGATTTTGACGAGCTCCTCGCGCACGTGGCGGAGGTCGCCCCTCGGCGTGTCCTGACGCACCACGGATACGCGCGGGATTTCGCGCGCATCCTGGCCGCTCGCGGTGTCGAGGCAATTCCGCTCGCCGAAGGAGAAGAGCGGGCGGCGGAGGACCCGTGAGCGGATACCGCGCGCTGGCCGAGGCCCTGGAAGGCGCGGCCGCCACACGGAGCAAGCTCGTGAAAATCGAGCGCCTCGCGTCCGCACTGGCGCCTCTTTCGGGGGACGAGCTGGTCGCCGGGGCGCGGCTCCTCTCGGGGTCTCCCTTCGCCGAGTGGGAGCAGGCCGTGACCTCGGTCGGCTGGGCGACACTCGCTCGCGCCGCGAACGCGGTCACCGGATGGGACCTGGAAACGATCGGGGCGTCCGCCCGTGCGATCGGCGATCTCGGCGAAGCGATCGGGCTGATGCTGCCGGAGGACAACGGGCGCGGGCGTGAAGGTCTCCAGGTCCTCGAAGTCGACGGGCGGCTGCGCGAGCTCGCCGGACTCCGGAAGGCGGCGCTGAAGCAGGCGGTCCTGGAGGACCTGCTCCGCCGCTCGAGTCCCGTCGAAGCGCGGTACCTGGTCAAGACCCTCTCCGGCGGCCTTCGCGTCGGCGCCGATCTCGCGACGGTCGAGGAGGCGATCGCGGCGGCCTTCGACGCCGCGCGCGAAGCCGTGGCCCGCGCGCGGCGTGACTGCGGCGACATCGGCGAAACGGCCGAGGCCGCGCGCGCGCAGAAGCTGGCGCAGATCCGATTCCGGCTCTTTCACCCGATCGGGTTCATGCTCGCGTCGCCCATCGAGAACCCGGAGGAGATTGTCCCCGAGCTGCCGCTCTTCGCGGTCGAAGACAAGTTCGACGGCATCCGCGCGCACGCCCACAAGTCCGGCTCCAGGGTCGTGCTCTTTTCGCGCACGCTCGACGACGTGACGGCGCAGTTTCCCGAGATCGCGCTCTCGCTGGCCGGCCCTCCGGGACAGTTCCTGCTGGACGGGGAGATCGTCGCGTGGACCGGCGACCGCGTCGACTCTTTCTTCCGGCTCCAGCGGCGGCTGGGGAGGAAGGCTCCCCCGGCGGACCTGCTCGCCGAGATCCCGGTGGCGTTCATCGCCTACGACTGCCTGGCCACCGGCGAGACGCCGCTCTTCGAACGGCCGTGGAGCGAGCGCCGGGCGGAACTGGAGCGCCTGGCGGCGGGCGGCGGATTTCTCCTTTCGAAAGCGCGGCGCGCAGCGGACGCTTCCGGCCTCGAAGCGTTCTTCACGGAGGCCCGCGACCGCGGCAATGAAGGCCTGATGTTCAAACGCGAGGATTCCCCGTATCAGGCGGGAAAGCGGGGCCGCGCCTGGCGCAAGTGGAAGAAGGCGCTCGCGACGCTCGACGTGGTCGTCACCGCGGTCGAGCAGGGGAATGGAAAACGCGCCGGCATGCTGTCGGATTACACGTTCGCGGTGCGGGACGGAGACCGGCTGGTGAACATCGGAAAGGCCTACACGGGGCTCACCGACGAAGAGATCCGCCGGATGGGTGTGCGGTTCCGGAAAATTACGGTTGCCCGATACGGGCCGGTGCGGGCGGTGGCGCC
>JBBQDF010000255.1:0-4808 GCA_038319475.1 Thermoanaerobaculia bacterium | reverse complement strand
CGCGAGGATTCCTCCCCAGGAAACCATCGGAGCCGGCAGACCGACGCCGAGGAACGACAGCGCGGCCTCCGCGAGAATCGCCCAGCCCACGCCAAACGCCGCGGACACGAGGAGGGGCGGCGCCGCCACGGGCAGCAGGTGGCGCAGGAGAATGCGCGACGCCGTCGCGCCGGCCGCCCGCGCGGCGCGGGTGTAGTCGAGGTCGCGCGCCTTCAGGATCTCGGCGCGGGCAAAGCGGGCATCCCCCGGCCACGTCGTGAGTCCGATCGCCAGGATCACGGTCGCTGGTGAGGGTGGGAGAAACGCGGCGAGCGCCAGCAGGAGAAAGAGGACGGGGAAACAGAGCACGACCTCGACCGCTCGCGAGAGAAGCAGGTCGGTCGTTCCGCCAAACCACCCCGCCGCCGCCCCGATCGCGAATCCGACGAAGACGGACACGGCCGCGGCCGTCGTCCCGATCGCGAGCGAGATCGGGGTGGCGGCGACGACGCGCGCGAAAAGGTCGCGGCCGAGATCGTCCGTCCCGAAGAGGTGCGTCCGCGACGGCGCGAGCAGCCTCTCGTTTAACCGGATGTCGGCCGCGCGGCGGGAGACCAGCGGGGAAAGCGCCGCCACGATCCACAAAAAAACGACGACGCCGAGCGCGACGCGCGCCGTCCCGGGAATCGCGCGCCGGGGACGCACCGGGAGAGCGAACTGCGGGATCGCGCTCATCCGAGTGTTCCGTCGCGCACGCGCGGATCGACCGCCGCCCCCGCGATGTCCGCGGCGAGAGTCAGAACGAGCGTCGCCACGGCGCCCAGAAGCGAGAGCGCGAGCACGACCGGATAGTCGCGCGACAGGATCGAGTCGAAATAGAGGCGGCCGAGCCCGGGCCAGGCGAAGATCCGCTCGATGATCACGCTGCCGGAAAGAAGGCCCGGCAGGACGAGACCGAGGAGTGTGACGAGCGGGAGGAGTGCGTTTCGGAACGCATGCTTCCAGAGGGCCTGCCGCCGCGAGAGGCCGCGCGCCCGCGCCGCGAGAACGTAATCGGCGTTGCGCGTTTCCGCCACACTCGCCCGGATCAGCCGCGCGAAGAAGGCCAGAGACCCGTACGTCAGGCAGACGACGGGAAGGACCAGGTGCGACGCGCGGTCGAGAAGACCGCTGCCCTGCGGAGAATCCGACACGACCCCGTAGAGCGGCAGCCATCGCAGCCGGACCGAGAAGAGGGCCTGCAGGAGGAGGGCGGCCCAGAAAGCCGGCAGGGAGTAAAGGGCGAAGAGAATCGGCCCCGACGCCCGGTCGAGCGGCCCCTCCGGACGGCCCCCCGTGATGACACCGAGCGGCACAGCGAACGCGAGCGTCAGCAGCAGGGCGAGCCCGTTCAACGCGAGCGTGTAGGGCAGCGCTTCACCGATGCGCTCCAAGACGGGACGGCGGTCGACGAACGACTCCCCGAAGTCGAGCCGCGCGACCCGGCTCACCCACCGGCCGAATCGTTCGGGAAGGGGGCGGTCGAGCCCGTAGACCTTTCGCATCTCCTCCGCCGCGCGCTGCGAGACGCGCCGGCCGGTTTCGCCTCCCATGGCGCTCATGGGACTGCCCGGGGCCAGATGCAGGAGAAAGAAGACGAGGACGACGATGCCGGCGAGGGTCGGCACCGCGAGCACGAGGCGCCGGAGAATGTAGCGCGTCAACGCGCACCCGTAATCGTCGTCGGCATGGCCCCGGGACCACCCGCACCCGCGTCGGCGGCCCACCACCCGAGCGGGCCGGGCCACATGCCGAACAGCCCGAGAGGAGAGGTGACGAGCCCCCGCACACGCTTGCGAAACCCGTATTTCTGGGATGACGTGGCGACGAAGATCACGGGCGCATCGTCGCGGAGGATCCGGTGCAGCCGGTGGTAGATCGCGATGCGTCGGTCGCCCCGCGCCTCCCGCCGCGCGGCCTCCATGAGGCGGTCGGCTTCCGGATTCCGGTAGAAACCACTGTTCAATCCCTTCGGGGGCCACTGCGAAGAGTGCCAGTAGGGGTAAGGGTCCGGGTTGGGGTCGGATGCGGACCACGCGAGAGACGCCGCCTCGAAATTTCCCGAGTCAACGCGCTCGGTGAACGAGGCCCATTCCAGAGTCCGGATGCGGGCGCGGATTCCAGCGCGGGCGAGCTCCGCCACGAATGTCTCGTCGATCTGCCGCCCCGTCGTCGTTCCCGAGGAGGCGAGAAGGTCAAAAGAAAATTCGCGTCCCTGGCGATCTCGCGTTCCGTCGCCGTTCGTGTCGCGCCAGCCGGCGGCGTCGAGCAGCGCCCCGGCCGCCGCCGGGTCAAAGGGCAGCGGAGGCACGGAGGCGTCGTACGCGGGCGAGTCCGGCGCCCAAGGGCCGGAAAGGATCCGCGCGGAGCCGCGGAAGAGACCCCGGACGATCCCCGCGCGGTCGAGGAGCATCGTCAGCGCCCGCCGCACCGAGGTGTCCGAAAAGAAAGGAGACCTGTTGTTCAACGCGATGTAGTTCCAACCGAGGTCGTAGTACTCGACCATCCGGCAGCACTCCGAAAAGGCCCTGTCGGACCTGGCGCGCTCTCTTCCGGACGTGTCGAGGCGCGTCTCGTCGACGTCTCCGCCGACGAGCGCCCGGTAACTGACGGAGTCTTCCGGCAGGATCTTGAAAACGATCCGTTCGAAATGCCCCGGGGCGCCCCAGGCCCGGGGATTGCGCTCGAGCACGATCTCGTCCTGGGCTCGCCAGGACGCGAGCCGGTACGGCCCGTTGGCGAGCGGGGCGCGGTTGTCCGGCGCGCGCAGGAACGCGACGCCCGAGAAGCGGCTTTTCGGGAGAAGCGGCAGGACGAAGGCCATGGCCTGGTAGGCGTAGGGCTCCCGGAACCGAGCGGTGAAGGAGCGCTCTCCCGACGCTTCGATGGAAACGAGCCCCTCGAACACGGACTTGAAGACGGGCGAGGGAACGTGAGGATCGACGATCGAGCGGATCGTGAAGACGGCGTCCGCCGCCGACACGGGAGAGCCGTCCTCCCAGCGCGCGTCCTGACGGAGCGTGAAGGTGTAAGAGCGGCCGTCCGCCGAGACGGCGAAGCTCTCGGCGAGCCCCGGCACGAGCTGCATCCGCGAATCGAAATCGAGCAGATTCCGGGAGATGTACTGGAGGACTTCCTGCTCCGGCGCCCCCGACTGCATCACCGCGTTCAACGTCCCCGGATCGCCGAGAAGCCGCCGGCGGAGCGTGCCTCCGTCCCGCGGCGTGCCGCGGCGCGATTCGTCGAGGTAACCCAGAAGGGCCGCAGAGGCGGGAACGGCGGCCCGGGCGCCCGCCGTCGGGCGCGTCGGCGGGGCGGCGCGCGTCCTGTCCCCGCAGCCCGCGGAGAAGCAGAGCGCGGCCAGGCAGGCCCGGGCCAGAGACCCCGCGAGTCGCATCCTCAAGATCTCCACATTATGAAGGCGCTGCCGCGGGAGCCGTCAGGCGACGCGGGTGTTCCTCTCGCAAGCCGCGGTTGCCGGAACCGGATCCGCGGGACGCGGCGCCGATTGCTACTTTTCGGAAAGGGAGAAACTGGCTGCCGCCACGTTGCGGGCCGCATCGGTCACGCGTATCAGCAGAAACCCTCCGCGCGCGGCGGCGTCGAGCGGCAGCGCGTAGAACTCCTGCATCGAGTCGGACAGGCCGTCCTTAGGCTCGACCCGGACCCACTCCTTCGAATCGATGCTGTACTCGGCTTCCAGAATCGGCGACCCCGCGTCCGTGGCTTCGAATTCGAACTTTCCGGGGTTAGATGGCAGGCGCCGGATCACCGGAGGCGTGTTGTCGACGCGAATCGGCGAGGACTCGCGCGTTCCGATCTTCTTTTCTTCCGGGTTGGCCTCCGCGTCTGAGGCGGTGACGCGAAAGACATAGTCGCCGTCGGTTAGCGAGGTCGTGTCGAATGAGTAAAAGCTCTCCTTGAGGTTGCGCCGGAGCGCCATCCAGCGCGCGGAGGACACGGGCTTGAACTCGATATCGTAGGCGAGGGTGTCGGAATCGGCGTCGGTCGCCCGCCAGGTCAGCGTGCGGTAGCCCTTGCGCAGCAGGCGCCGGGGAGTTCCTTCCGACCGGGGCTCCTCGAGGCTCGTGAAAATCCCTTTCTCGTCGGGCGCGGTCGTCTCGAACACGTTCGAGCTGCCCGAAGCCGAGCGGGCGTAGACCTCGTTCGGAAGCAGCGCCGTCAGAGATTCGACGACCGGGGCGGCGTTGCGGTTGCGGTACGAGGCCTCGATCCGGCGCACGGCGGGAACGCGCGCTCCGTCGGAGCTCATCCGGACCTTGATCTGCATGTATCGGGCGCCGGGGGCGGGATTGCGGTCCGCGCGCTGCCTCTCGGCAAACGCCGTCCACGGGCTCCACGTGTTGTCGGGCGCCGACGACTCCCCCGACCGGAACGCGAACTCGACCCGCGTTCCCGCCGGGACATCGCCGTCCCACCGGAATGCGCCGAAGCGGCTGGTGCGTCCCGTGTCCTTGACCGCGGAGACCCACTCGCCCGTCCGGGCTCCGGCCGCGAGGCGGTAGACGCCCGTCGCCGAGTTGGTGCCGATGACCTCCCCGCCGATCGCCGTCACCTGCTTTTCGTCGAACGTTCGCTCGAGGGCCGACTTTCCCATCGCCAGGCGGTACAGCTTGCCGTTCGGGCCGGTCGAGGCGAGCACCGAGGCCGGGTCCGCGTCCCCCGACAGACCGAAAACCAGTTCCGCCGAGCTCGTCCAGACCGGTCGCGGCGGCTCCCCTTCTTCGAACAGAAGGACCTCGGAGGAGTATCCCGCTTTGGACGAGCCG
>JBBQDF010000254.1:0-4814 GCA_038319475.1 Thermoanaerobaculia bacterium | reverse complement strand
TCGCGTCGATCTTCGACCGGAAGAAGAGGTCCTCCACGCAGGCAACGACTGACCTGGACATCTGGCCGGGATTGTATGACGGGGTGGAGAAGGCGTTGAGCGCCGGGCGGGAGGCGCTGGCGGAGGCCGGGGCGAGGGGCCGCGAGCGGCGCTACGCGCAACCCCTGCACCCTCCTCGTCAAAACATCTTCACCAGATCGACCGTGAACCGTTTCAACCACGTGTCGCGGTCGAGGCGTTGCTGAAACAAGGCGGCCCCCTGGACGAACACACGCGGAAAGACAGTGACGGCCAGTCCGAAACGATGCCCCCGGTACCAGCTGTGAAACCACCAGTCGTCCGTGTTGTACGCGCCGGGGACCGCGTCCCTCTGCACGTACTGAAAGGTGTAGAAGCCGCGGAGGCGGCCCGGCGTGCCGACGTCGCCCGCGAGCAGGCTTCCCTCAAACGCCCGGTCGTCGCCGCGTGCCGGCGCCCGGGAGCCGAAATTTTTCAGCCCGTCGAAGGACACCGTGATCGGGACGGCGCGCACCGGAAACCGCAGACGGACGATTGCGTCGGCGATGCGGAAGCGGGAGAGCAACGCCGGGACTCCGCCAGGGAGCAAACGCGTGTAGTTCTGCCGGATGTACGTCGCACGCAGATGATCGGGCTCGAAGCTCCAGAAGGACGCCGCGGCCTCGATCGCGAATGCTCCGGGATCGCCCCATCGCCAGACGAGCTGTCCCGCTCCCACCTTCGTCCGGTCGCCGTCCCGCTGGGGACCTCGGAAGGCGCCCGCTGCGAGCGTCAGGGCGGACGAGCCCGCGGGGAATTCCCACGCCGCGGCCGCGCCGAGCGACTGGATGTCGCGGTCCCAGAGCATCTCGGTCGCGACGAGCGGCATGCCGAAACTGCCGAGGCGAATGTCGACGCGGCCCGGTCTCGCTTCGACGAACCAGCGCTCGAGTGTCGATCCCCTGCTCCGGTAATTGTCGAAATTCCGCGCGTTGTCGGAGTTCTGGTCCGTGCCGAGGTCGCCGATCGCGCGCGTTCCAATCCGCAGCCGGTCCGAGAGGACGAGGTCGAGCTCCGAGCGCACCTCGAAGCGGCCCCGGTGGATGTCGGGTCGAAAGACGAGGCGCTCGATCCGGTCGTAGCGGCCGAGGAAGTCCCACGAGAATTCGAGGTGTGGTTTCCGAGGCTCTTCGAAGAACGCGGGCTCCGTCCGGGCTTTCGCGGCGGACGGGAACGCCGCGAGGAGGAGGAGGAGGAGGAGGACGAAGCGCGCGCGCTGCGGACCCCGCCTTCCGGGAGGTCGCGCGCGCGCGACGCCGCATGGCCCGCGCCTCGCGAGTCCCGAAGGAAGCCTCAGGCCGCCGCCGCCGTGACCGACGTCAGTGCCTCGTAGAGGTCGTTAACGCTCTGGTAACGGTCATTCGGTCTCTTCTGCATGCAGGTCAGGATGATCGCCGCGATCCGGGGATCGATCCGCGGGTTCCTGGACTGAGGGGCGGGCGGCTTTTCCTGGACGTGCTTCAACACGACCGCAATCGGCGAATCGCCCTCGAAGGGCAGCGTTCCGGTGAACACCTCGTACAGGACGACGCCGCTCGAGTAAATATCGGATCGAAAATCCAGATCCACGCCGCGCGCCTGCTCGGGAGACATGTAGTCGGGTGTTCCGACGACGGTCCCGGCCGCCGTCATGCCGCGCTCCTGTGTGAGCCGCGCTATGCCGAAGTCCATGATCTTCAGGCCGCCGGTTGGTTCGATCAGGATGTTCTGCGGCTTGATGTCCCGGTGGATCACGCCGACTTCGTGGGCGGCCGCAAGGCCCGCGCACATCTGCTTGGCGATGCGCAGCGCGACGGGAGTGGGAAGCAGCTGGTCCTGTTCAACCAGGTGCTTCAGCGTGATCCCCTTGACGTATTCCATCGAGAGGTAGCGGACCCCTCCCGTTTCCCCGAGGTCATGCGTGCGAAGGATGTTCGGATGGGTGATCCTGCGCGCCAGCCGGATCTCCTGCTTGAACCGATCGAGGAGGGTGGGATCGGCGGACAGCGCTTCGCTGCGCAGGGTCTTGATCGCCACGAGGTCTTCGAGATCGCGGTCGCGCGCCTTGTAGACGATTCCCATTCCGCCCGTCCCGAGGATGGACTGGATCTCGTAGCGGGAGGCGAAAAGCGTCCCTACCTGGGGTTCGGCGGGGTGCGACCCTCCGGGTCCGGTCCGACTTCCGGCCGGAGCCTCGACCGTCGTGGACCCCGTGCTGGCGGCGGCGAGCGTCAGGCCCTCGTCGGCCAGGTTCAGCTTCAGCGCCCCCAGGTACTTTTCGAGCGCCTCCTTCTCCTTCAGCTCTTCGATCATCGCCCGGAAGGACCTCGCCAGGATCCCGATCTCATCGCGTGAGTCGATGGGGAGGTCCGGCGTCTCGAGGTTCCCGACGCGCACCTCCTCGGTCGCCCGGAGAAGGCGCGCGAGTGGACCGGTGATCCGGCGCGCCAGGAGAAACGAGAGCACGAACGCGACCAGGAGCGCGCCGAGGCCGACGTACACCTGCGTGTTCTGAATGGTGCGGAAAGCGGCGAGCTCCTTCTCGCGGCTCCGCAGGGCCACCGCGCATCCGACTAGCGCGTCGGTCGACGAGCGAAGCGGAACGAAGTAGGCGAGGTAGGTGTCGCCCGCCAGATCGAGCGGCAGGGGCCCGATCGTCTGCCCCTGGCGCCGGAGCACGGCGGCGACGAGATCCGGGCGGTGGCGCACCGCATCGAGCACGCTCGCGCTGCGGTTCTGGAGCGTCGAGGCGGCGAGAATCGGGCGCGGCGGCTCGTTCGGCCGGGCCCCGTCGGCCAGGAAGACAACTTCCGCGTTCATCAGCGACTTGAAGGCAATCGCGACCTCGTCGTTGATCTGAAACCCCGCGCCGATGACGCCCACGATCCGGGTGCCGCCCTCGAGGACCGGCGCCGCTACCACGTTGTAGAGCTTTCCGCCCGAGAGCCAGATCCCGGAGGTCTTCTCGCCTTCGAGCGCCGCCGCAATCGTGGGCACGCGCGAGAGGTCCGCCGAGAAGGGGAGCGGCTTGTCGGTCCGGAGAAACGCCGTGCCCTGCGGGTTGACGGCCACGAGGAAGTCCGCGCGCGTTCCGGACGCCTGCTCGTTCTTCAGGGTGTCGAACGCCGTCGCCGGGTCGACGTCGCTCGTCATCATGGAGATGATGCCTGCGTTGTTGACGACGACGGCGAGTGCGCGCTGAAGACCGGTGTACCGGTTCTGCTCGAAGGATTCCCAGGCGGGGCCCGCCTTCTTCAGATCTTCCGCGATCTTCACATCGGCGATTCGCCGCGCCCGGTAAGCGGAGATCGCAATCGCGCCTCCGACGGAAATCGCGATCAGGAGCGCCGCGCCCGCGAAGATTTTGAGAGACAGCGAAAAGCGGGGAGGCCTGGGAGCGGGGAGCTTGAGCCCTCGGATCGGGATGCTCGCGGCGGTGTCCGCCGTCAGCGAAGAGGAGGCGAAATCAGTAACGCTCATCGTCCGAGGGCCGGGAAGGCGGGTACTCCTTCCCGTGCTTGTTCTTGTGCGGCTGCGCCTTGAAAGCGGAAGCATCCATCGTGAGCGTCACGGGCGGGGTCTCGGTTCTCGCCCGGAGCGAAACCGGAGCCTGCGCCTCGCCCCCCTCTTCCTGCCACGCGCGAACCGTCCAGTTGCCGGGGGGGACCCCGGCGAATCGGAACGTCCCGTCGGGTCCCGTGACGGCCGCGAAGTCAGAATCGACGACCATCACGAATCCCACCATCTGCGGATGGATGTTGCAGTAGACGCGCACGAGCCCCGGCTCGTCGAACCGCTTTTCCTTCGATCCGCCGCTCCTGTAGAGGCCCAAATCGAACCGGTTCGGGGCCGAGACCGAAAAAACGTTGTGGTAGATCGGGTCGGCGTTTGGAAACTGCACCTCTCCGGCCCGCGACACCGCGATCACCCGCGGCACGAATTTTTTCCCCTGGCTCTTCATCTCGGCGCGCGCAACCCGCGCCGCGCCGCCTGGCGAATGGAGGCCTTCGATCCAGACCACCGCGTTTGCGGCCTCCGCCAGCGTGGTTCCGCCCCTCACTATCGTCACCCGTCCGGAGAGGCTTCCTGCCCCCGCCGGCGAGGCTTCGCCCGCCACCGGCGTGGGCGCGGAGAAGGCGAAAAGGCGCAACGCGAGCGCCAGCAGAAAAGCCATGGAACTGGCGAAAATCATAGCATTCAGAGACTTTGGCACCGCGGTAGGATCGGCGCGGAGGTGACTGATGGAAGCTCCGCGCGTCGAGATTTTCGGGAAAGACACGTGACCCTACACGACTGCGGCCCGTGAGGACTACGCAAAACGCAAGGTGCCGTTCGTCTACGTCAACGTCAAAGGAAATAACGCCGAGATCGACCGGATGGTGAGGCTGTCGGGGGGCCGCGAAGTCCCGGTGATCGTGGACGGCGGCAAGGTGACGGTCGGGTTCGGGGGAACGTGAGGAGTCTGACCGGCCGGTCGGCCGAAGTCTCGCTCACCGACGTCAACGACCTCGGCTCCTCCCTCCCCGCGGTCGGGTTCGGCGGAACGTGAGGGGTGTGACCGGCCGGTCGGCCGAAGTCTCGCCTACCGCCATCAACGACCTCGACCGCTCCCTCTCCCCGGGCCCGGGGAGAGGGTTGGGCTGAGGGGCAGTCTCGCCGCGTGATCTTCCGTCCCGCCGCAAACCGCCCCATATAATCCCCGCCAAGTTCGAACGCTCATCGGGAAACGGGGGAGGTTGCATGGCGAGCCACTCGGAAAGCGGTCAGGATTTTCGGCC
>JBBQDF010000253.1:0-4829 GCA_038319475.1 Thermoanaerobaculia bacterium | reverse complement strand
CCCAGGTCGCCGATACGGTGATCAAGAAGCAGATGCTGATCATCGCGGACGGGGGAGAGACGTTCGACGCCACGATCGATACGAAAAATCTGACCTTCCCGGGCGGCGAGACGCCCGCGTCATTCGTCGCGAAGGACCTCGTCGTCGATCGGATCCGCCGCAACGTGAGGCTGGAAGTCCTCTCGGCCGACGCGGAAACGCAGGAGCTCCAGCTCCGCATGACGATCCGCACGGCGGAGGCCAGCCGCGTCGACACGAGCGCCACCGAGTTCTGGATCGGCCACTTCGACTTCCCGATGATCGACAATACGCGGCTGCCGCACGATCAGCGGCTGGCCGTCGTGTTGAACAACTACGATGCGAAACGCGGGGTGGCCGACATCACAGCGGCGCTCTTCCCCGGAAAATATGCCGCTCTGCGGGAAAAGCCGTACTACGACGAAGTCCTCGCCAAACTCCTCGCCGCCAACCGCGCCGCGGCGGAAGAGCCGGCAAAACCGCCGGCGACGCCGAAGTAACACCTCACGACTGAGGTGAGCGCGCGGCATCTAGGCGCCCGGGAACCTTCTCGGAGTGGCCGGTGTCATGAGAGCGCAGGAGGCACTCATGAATAGAGGCCGCGCCCTCACCGCGCTCTTTGCCGCCGTCCTGACTCTCGACGCTTCTCCTCCCGTTTCCGCGTGCGTTGTGAGCTTGCGAACCCCGTTCTGGTCCGCAATCGATCGCGCGGAGTGGATCGTCCTCGCGCGGATCGAGGCGATCGAAAAGAGCGCGGAAACTGAAGAGGGGTCCGGCAACGGGGCGGCGGACGCCGTCGCAGCCGTCAGTGTGCTCGAGACCTGGAAAGGATCACGGCTCCGGGACGCGCGGGTCGACCTCTCCCCCCGTCCCTTCCCGGGCGCGCCGCTCTCGGCGGGAGAACTGGTCGTCATGTTTCTGGAAAGCGGAGAAGCCTCGATCCGGCGAACCCGGGGTGGAGACGAGCCGGCCAGCATCGTGTCCGTCTCCGCTCCCGGAACAGATACCGGGAGTGAAACCGAGGAGGAGAGTGCCGCCGCTCCCGAGTCCCGGCGTCAGTGGGAGGCGAGCCGGCGCGGGCGCCTCTTTCCGGTCTGGGCGCCGTCTTCTATCTTCCGACTCGACGAACGGGAGGTCGGATCTTTTCGCGATCTCGTCTCCACGGCAGTGTCCCTCCAGGGCTCGGGCGGCCCGAGCGAGGCGAACCGACGGGAATGGCTGGTTTCCGCCGCCTCCGAACCCTCGGCCCGGGGCATCGCGCTCAAAGACCTTGCCGCCGAGACTGAGACTTCGGGCGCTTCGGCGGCTCTGGCGCCGTCGGAGGCGCAAAGGATCGCGAGGGGATTCATCCGCGCTCCGGCTGCCGACGGATTGCTGCCCGTCCTGCTGCGCCTTCTCTCGGGATACGAAGACGCCGCCCTGGATGCCGCCGTCGTTTCCGTCATCGAAGCAGGTCTGGCCGCGCCCGAGGTTCCACGCTGGATCCCGGAGGTCATCCGGCAGATCGTCGTGCGATCGGGCTGGCGCGACTGGGGAGCCGCGATCTGGGAGAGGCATCGCGCGGCCGGCACTTTGACGTCGCTCTGGCCGGCTGTCGCGAGGGACCTGGGCCTGCCTTCGACTGGCCCCGCGCGCGTGCGCCTGGAGGGGAATTGACGGGACTGGATCACCGAGGAGAGAGAAGGGGAAACTCCGTCTGAAGAAACGCCTTGACGTTGTCTCCTCCAGTCAGCCGCAGGACAGCGCGTCCGCCCTGCCCGGACATGCGGATCTCGAAGTCGAGGAACGGGCAGCACCTCGACTCGAGGTCCACCCAATCGGCGAGCTGGACCAGCGGGCGAGAGCGCGCGACGCCGCCCGGAATTCTCGTCAGATCGAGGGCGATGTCGTATCCCGCCGCTAATTCTGTCGTTGCGATTGCCGCCCGCTGGAGCATGTCGGAGAGGAGGCGATGCCGCTCCCTCTCGGGGGCGGTGAGCGCGTCGAGGCGGCAGACCAGCGGCACGGAGGACGAAGAGGCGGTGGCAGCGGCCAGAAGGAGCCACGGGAGGATGGCGTGGGTGGAGATCATTTCAGTTCCTTTCAACCTGAACCCTGGGAGTTAAAGTGCACTCGAGGTCAAGTGTTTTATGACGATCGGCGAGCTGTCCAGGATGACGGGCCTGTCCGCCTCGGCCATCCGCTACTACGAGGCGCAGCGCCTGATCCCGATTGCGGCCAGGCGGTCGGGACGGAGGGTCTTCGACGGTCGCGCGCTCGAGCAGATCGCCGTCGTGAGGCTCGCCCGGGACGCCGGCTTCACGCTCGCCGAGATCCGGCAGCTCGTCAACGAGTTCGGGAAAAACCGGTGGCGGCCCCTCGCCGAGCGCAAGCTGGCCGAGGTTCGCGGCGCGGCGCTCCGCCTCCGCAAGATGGCTCGGATCCTGGAGAGTCTCATCGAGTGCCGCTGCGCCGATCTCGAGTTCTGCGGCCGCGCGATCCGGCACAGCTGCCGCGAGGGGATCCGAAAAGGGGACAAAAAAAGGGAAACGCTCCGGCCGTAGAGGCGGCGGGTTCCTCGACGCCACCCGCCGGCCACAGTCCACGCCCTGTCGATTCCGGATGAAACGGTGAAACAATTTCCCCGTCCTGGGGAAGACCCAAGAATTGGAGGACGACTCATGAACCGCTTCGTACACGCGCTTTACTTCGCAGTGGCGCTTTCGTGCGCCGCCGCCTACGGTCGGGGCGAACACGACGACCTCGACCGCACCGTTTCTCTGATGGCGAAGGTCGGCAGCGCGACCTCGCCCTCCCTTTCGCCGGACGGCAGGCGGATTGCCTTCGTGTCGAACCTCGGCGGCCTGCCTGCCGTCTGGACCGTCGAAACCGCCGGAGGCTATCCGCAGCTCGTCACCGCGTTTGATGATCCCGTCGGTTTCGTCGAGTGGTCTCCCGGCGGGGAATGGCTCGCGTTCACCCTCGCGCCCGGAGGCGGAATGAACGAGCAGGTCTATCTCGTGCGGCCGGACGGCTCCGGGCTCCGCCGGCTCACCGAGGGCGGCAAAGAGACGAACCGCCTGGGGGGCTTTTCTCACGACGGAAAACTGCTGCGCCTGGGGTCCAACCGGAGGAGCGGCGGCGCGATCGATGCCTACCTGTTCGACATCGACGCGGGCACGACCCGCCTGGTATCCGAGAACCGCGGTATCGGCGGGTTCTCGGACATCACCCGCGACAGGAGACGCGCTCTTCTCGACCGGGTCGTGAGCCGGGGGGACAACAACCTTTATCTGGTTGACCTCGCAACCGGCCGCGAGAAGCTCCTGACACCGCACGACGGGCCGGGCAGCTTCGCCGGAAAGTTCGCGCCCGACGGAACCGCCGTCTATCTCTCGACGGACAGGGGCCGGGATCGCCGCGCGTTCGCCCGGTTGAAGCTGGAGGAAGAGGGCGCGCCGGGAGCCCTCGAGCTGCTGGCCGCGCGCGACGACGCGGAGCTCGCGACGTTTCAGATCGACGAGGCGGGCAGATGGGCGGCCCTCCTCTGGAACGTCGCGGGTCGGAGCGAGCTCGAGCTGTACGACCTGCGCGCCGGCAGAGTGACGCTGCGTCCGAAGCTTCCCACGGAGATCGCGGGCGACCTCGACTTCTCGAGGGACGGGCGGACTCTGGCTCTCGTGTGCTCGGGCTCCGTGACTCCCGCGGACGTGTGGGTGCTCGACATCGCGGCCGGGGCGGTCCGGCAAGTCACGCGCAGCCCGCACGCCGGTGTCGACCTTTCGAAGCTCGTCCGCCCCGAGTTGCTCCGCTTTCCGGCGCACGACGGGGTCGAGCTCTCCGGCTGGCTCTACCGGCCGGCCTCGAGAGGCGCATCTTTTCCGGTGGTCCTGTCTTTCCACGGGGGCCCGGAGGGGCAGGAGCGGCCGAGCTTCAACAGCCAGTTCCAGGCGCTTGTCGCGCGAGGGATCGGGGTCTTCGCGCCGAACGTCCGCGGCTCCTCCGGCTTCGGAAAGAAGTATCTGAGCCTCGACAACGGGGCGCTCCGGTTCGACGGCGTTCGGGACATCGAAGCCTGCGTCGCCGCCGCGGTCAGGGCGGGCGCAAATCCGAAGCGGGTCGGCATCATGGGCGGCTCCTACGGGGGCTACATGGTCATGGCGGGTCTCACCGAGTACCCGCAGCTCTTCGCCGCGGGCGCGGATCTTTTTGGCATTGTCAACTTCGCGACGTTCTTCCAGCACACGGAGCCGTGGATGGCGGCGATCTCGAAAATCGAGTACGGCGACCCGGAGAAGGAGGCCGATCTCCTCCGTCGTCTTTCGCCGATTCACAAGTTAGATCGCGTCGCGGCTCCCACGATCGTGCTCCACGGCGCCAACGACACGAACGTGCCGGTCGTCGAGGCCGAGCAGGTCGTGGAAAGTCTCAAGAAGCGGGGGATCCCGGTCGAATACGTTCTCTTTCCCGACGAGGGCCACGGCTGGAGGAAGACCGCCAACCGCGTCCGCTCGGCCGTCGCGGTGACCCGCTGGTTCGAGAAATATCTGAACGCGTCCTGACGCTGGCCGACCCGGGCATCGACGTGATCCAGTAGTGCGGCTCGCCGTCGCGCAACCGGGCCACCGAGGCCTCCTGCCGCAGCGCGGCCGCCGGTCCGGCTCTCTCGGCGCGCCGGCGGCGGAAGGCGACTGCGTGCGCGAAACCCCGCCGCTTCTTTCCGACCTACCCTTGAAAAGCGTAGGAGATCTTCAGGAACAGCTGGCGCGAGACGGGAAGCAGGTTGTACCGCGACGGCTCGGTCGCCGTGGCCGCGTCACGCTCGAGCGTCC
>JBBQDF010000252.1:0-4843 GCA_038319475.1 Thermoanaerobaculia bacterium | reverse complement strand
CGACAACTGCCGCATCGAAGTCGACGGCCCCGAGATCCCGATTCTCGACGGCTCAGCCCTTCCGTTCGTCCGGCTGTTTCATGCCGCCGGGTTCGAGCGGCAGGGAGAGCGCGTCTCTCCGATCACTCTCGACTGCGAAGTCGAGGTCTCGCGCGGCGACCGCGGGGTCCGGTACGTTCCCGACGGGTCCGGCCTGACGATCAGCTACGAGATCGACTTTCCTCATCCCGTCGTCGGCCGGCAGGAGCTCACCGTCGCGATTCGCCCCGAGGAGTATTCCGCGCGCATCGCGCCCGCCCGCACGTTCGGATTCGCCCGCGAGATCGAGACGCTGCGCGCGCGCGGCCTCGCCCGAGGGGGAAACCTGCACAACGCCGTCGTACTCGACGAGACCGGGGTCGCATCGGGCCCGCTGCGTTTCCGCGACGAGTTCGTGCGGCACAAGATTCTCGACTTGGTCGGCGACCTCGCCCTTCTGGGCGCCCCTCTCATGGGTCGCATTTTCGCGCGGAAGGCGGGTCACGCCCTGCACATCGAGTTCGCCCGAGCCCTGGAGGCTGCCCGCACGGCTCCCGCAGTCGAGCGCGAACGGGAACTGGCGGCGGGCGGGGCGTCGAGCAACGGCCGTTAGGCGTTCCCGTTGGCGTTGCGCGGGAACTCTCGATCGCTCGGCCTCGGCTTAGTTCAGGACGCTCACTTCCGAGGCTCCCTCCGCTCCCGCCTGACCCCTGACGCCTGACCCCTGACGGCCTCGCCCCTAGCCTCGGCCCCCGCCCCGCCGCCTCGTTACAATCCTCCACGTGCTCCGGCTTTTCCGGCTCCTTCTCTGCCTTCTCGTGGCGCTTCCGCCTGCCGCTCCCGCACGGGGGGAGGAGGCCGCCGGGCCGCGGATGGGGCTCGTGCACGCGGAGGCGCGCGGCCCCGACGTTTTCCTGAAGTTCCGGCTCGAGGGGGCATTGAACCCGGAGCTCGCGAGCAAGATCGAAACGGGCCTGGAAACCGCGATCCGGTACGACGTGCGCCTCTATCAGCACAACGCGCACTGGCTGTGGGATGACCGGGTCGATGGCCGCCGCTATCGGGTCGCCGTGACCTTTGACCCGGTGACGCGCGAATACGTCGTCGCCGAGATGCTCGACGGGAAGCCTCTTGCCCGCTCCTCGACCCGGGACTTTGCCGAAGTTCTCCGGAGGCTCGTCACCCGCGAAAACCTGCTGGTGTTCCGCGTCGGCGAGGCCGAGCCGCACCGCAACCTCTACGTGGAAGTGCGCGCGGTGTTCGACTCCGGGTACCTCTTCACGATCATCCCGGTGGACGCGCGCACCGCGTGGAAGCCGTCGAACCGGTTCGACGTTCGAATCTCCCCGTGAGCCTTCTCTCGGAGCTGCAGCGCCTCCGCAAGGACAACAAGCTCATCGTCGGGCTGGTGCTCGCCGTCCTCGTCGTGTGGACGTCGGTCTCCGTGCTCCAGCAGCGCGCGGACGAACCGGCCGCGGTCACGCGGGGACTCCTCCTGTTCGTCCTGTCGTACATCAACATCACGCTCATTGCCGGGGTTCTGTTCGTGCTCGGCCGCACGCTTCTCAAGACGTGGCTCGAGCGGCGGCGGCGGACGCTCGGCTCCCAGTTCAAGACGAAGCTTCTCGTCACCTACATCGGTTTGACGGCGATCCCGATCGGGCTGCTCTTCGTCACCGCGACCGGCCTTCTCCAGCGTTCGATCGACCGCTGGTTCTCGACTCCCGTGCGCGAAGTGGTCGGCAACGCGCGGGCGGTGGAAGACATGGCTGAACGCCGGCTTACCGACCAGACGCTCGGCGACGCCCGCATCGCCGCGCAGACGTTCGGCGCGCAGGCGCCCGCTCCCGCGCTTCTCGAAGCGTTCCGGCGTGAGCACCGGCTCGACACCGTCGAGGTCTATCGCGGCATAGACCGCATCGCTGTGGTCCAGGGCGCGGCCGGCGACATTCCGCCTCTCGCCCTCGAAGCGCTCCGGCGGGCATCCGCGTCGGGCGAGGACACGAGGATCGAGGTTCTTCCCGACGGATCTCACAGGTACCGGGCGGCACGCGCTTCCGGCCCCCTCACCTGGGTCACGGCCGCGCGGATCCCTCCGGCGGAAGCCCGCGCGATGGAATCGATCGCGGCCGCGTGGTCCGAGTACAAGAAGCTGGAAGTGCAGAAGCCCGCGATCAAAGCCGCGAACATCTCGACGTTTCTGCTGATCACCCTGGCGATCCTCTTCGCGTCCGCGTGGATCGGCCTGACCCTGGCCCGCCGCATCACGCTCCCGATCGCCGCGCTCGCCGAGTCCACGCGCCGACTGGAATCGGGAGAGTTGTCGGCCCGCGTCGGAATCGAGGCGGAAGACGAGCTCGGCGTCTTAGTCGAGTCCTTCAACCGCATGGCCGCGGGTCTCGAGGACGCGCGCGACGCGCTCCTGCGGTCGAACGAGGAGCTTTCGGGATCCAACCGTCGGGTCGATCTCGAACGCAGGCTCCTCGCGACGGTGCTCGAATCCGTCACGACAGGCGTCATGGCCTTCGACTCGGAGGGACGCGTCACCGTCTGCAACCCGGCCGCTCGCTCGCTGCTCGGCCTCGGCGACGACGTCTCGATCGAGGCGCTCCGCCCCCGGAGCGAGCTGGCGGGCCTCGTCTCGGTGCTCGCCGCCGCCCGGGGGGGAGATCTGCCGTCCTCGCCGCGCGAGCTCGCACTGCCCGGTCCCGAGGGAGAACGGCGCCTCGAAATCGCGCTGCGGCCGCTCGCCGCTCCCTCGGCGGGCGAACGGCCCGGCTGGGTCCTCGCGGTCGAGGACACCACCCACGTCGCGCGGGAACAGAAGCTCGCGGCCTGGAGCGAGGTCGCGCGGCGGGTCGCGCACGAGATCAAGAATCCGCTGACCCCCATCCGACTGTCTGCCGAGCGGATCGCGAAGAGGTGGAAGGCGGGCGAGCCCGACATCGCCGACACCATCGACCGGGGAACGCGCGTCATCGTCGAAGAAGTCAATTTCTTAAAATCGCTGGTCGATGAGTTCTCGCGGTTCGCGCGCCTGCCGGAGATGCGGCCGGAGCCGACGGACCTTCCCGCGCTCGCGCTTTCCGCCGTGCGCCTCTTCGAAGGAGCGCGCGAAGGGATCCGCATCCGCGTCGAGAGCCGTCTCCCCCGCGAGCCCGTCAGCGTCGACCCCGAGCAGATCCGGCGCGCCCTGATCAACCTGATCGACAACGCCCTCGAGGCGTGCGGCTCCTCCGGCGACATCGTCGTCACGCTCGAGGAGGCGGAGCGGGGCGTGAAGCTCGAGGTCGCCGATACGGGAAGAGGCGTGGCTGCCCGGGATCGGGAAAAACTCTTTCTCCCCGATTTCACGACCAAGGGGCGGGGCACCGGACTCGGACTCGCGATCGTATCCCGCATCGTCGCCGATCACAACGGAACGATCCGCGTCGAAGAAAACCGGCCGCGGGGGGCGCGGTTCATCATCGAGCTTCCTGCCGCGTGAAGAAACGGCGCGTCCTCGTCATCGACGATGAACGGCGGGTCCGGGAGACGCTCTCGGAGATCCTCTCGGACGAGGGCTACGCGGTGACGTCGGTCGAGACCGGAGCCGAGGGGCTGCGCCGCATCATCGAGGAGCGGTTCGACCTCGTCTTCCTGGACGTCTGGCTGAAGGACCGCGACGGGCTCTCGATTCTGGAAGCGGCGGGGGACCGCCTCGCGCGGCTCCCGGTCGTCATGATCTCGGGGCACGCAAACGTCGAGACGGCGGTCCGGGCGGTGCGCCTCGGAGCCGACGACTTCCTGGAGAAGCCGCTCTCGCTCGAGCGCGTGCTGTTGACGGCGAAAAAGGCGATCGAGCGCAGAGACCTCCTCGCGCAGGTCGAGTCGTACCGAGGAAGCCACGAGTCTTCGGCGGCGCTGCTCGGTGACTCTGCGCCCATGCGCCGTCTGCGGGACGAGATCGCGAGGGTCGCGCCGACGGACGCGCGGGTGCTCATCACCGGGGAGAATGGGACCGGCAAGGAGCTCGTCGCCCGCGCGCTGCACCGGCTCTCCGGGCGTGCCGACGCGCCGCTCGTCGAAGTCAACTGCGCCGCGATCCCCGAGGAGCTGATCGAATCGGAGCTCTTCGGCCACGAGAAGGGCTCGTTCACGGGCGCCGCGGACGAACGGCGGGGAAAATTCGAGGAGGCAGATGCCGCGACTCTGTTTTTAGACGAGGTCGGGGACATGTCGCCGAAGACGCAGGCGAAGGTCCTCCGCGCGCTCCAGGAAGGCCGGTTCACGAGGGTGGGTGGGACGCGTTCCATTTCTTCGGACGCCCGCGTTCTCTCCGCGACGAACAAGAACCTGTCGGGCGAGATGGAGCGGGGGGCGTTCCGGGAGGACCTCTATTTCCGCCTCGCCGTGGTGCCGATCGAGGTCCCGCCGCTGCGGGATCGCGCGGAGGACATCCCCCTGCTGGCCGGACACTTCCTGGCGGAGGCTACGGCCCGCTTCCACCGCAGGCCGAAGGCCCTCTCCCCTTCCGCGGCCGACGCGCTGCGCGCCCATCGCTGGCCGGGAAACGTCCGGGAGCTCAAGAATCTCATCGAGCGGGTCGTGATCCTCTCCGCGGGCGAGGAGATTGCCGCCGAGGACTTTCATTTCCGCCGCGCCAGCGAGGACCCGGAAATCCCGATCGCCTCGGAGTCTCCGCTCCGGATCGCCCGGGAGGAGTTCGAGCGCCGCTACATTCTCGCCGCGCTGCGCCGTCACCGGGGAAACGTGAGCCGCGCCGCCGAAGCGCTCGACGTCGAGAGGTCGAATCTGTACCGGAAGCTGCGAAGTTACGGGATTG
>JBBQDF010000251.1:0-4867 GCA_038319475.1 Thermoanaerobaculia bacterium | reverse complement strand
GCGCGCGACCGGCGCCGGCGGCGCGCGCATCCTCTCGATCGTTCCGGTCGAGGCGGAACCCGAACCCGACTCGGAGGAGTCGCCGGCGAGCGACGGCGCCTTGTCCCTCTCGCGGTTTCACCGGCTCCTCGAATCGCGTCGGCGCATTGCCGCCGCGCAGGCGGGGCTCGCCCAGTCGATCGCGCTCGAAGGCGACGACCTCGTCCTGCGATTCGGCATCGACAAGGCCGCGGCGAAGGAGGCGCTCGAAGAGCCCGCCACGAAGAAGCTGTTGGTCGACGTCGCTCGCGAGGCGTTCGGGCGCGCGGTCCGCGTGGTGTTGAAAACCGGGCCGCCGGCGGACGGAGACCTCGGGCTGGTGGCCCGGGAAGTGCCGCGCGAGGCGCTCTCGCGCGAGCGGGCGAGCAGCCGCGCCGAGACGGATCCCGTGGTCCGTTCCGCGATGGAGCTCTTTCGCGCCGAGCTGACGGATGTGACCGAAGAGGAGGACCGGGGATGAACATTCAGAAAATGATGCAGCAGGCGCAGGCCATGCAGTCGAAGATGCAGTCGGAGCTCGACGCGATGAAAGTCGAGGCGTCGTCCGGCGGCGGAATGGTCAAGGTCACTCTTTCGGGAACCAAGGAGCTGCTCGGGGTGACGATCGACCCCGCCTGCGTCGATCGGGAGGACGTCGAGACGCTGCAGGACCTCGTGCTCGCCGCGTTTCGCGACGGCTCGCGCCAGGTGGATGAAGCCGTGCAGAAGAAGACCTCTTCGATGCTGGGCGGGATGATGGGGGGAAGGTGAGAGGAGCGCCGGGAGCCGTCAGGGGTCAGGGGTCAGGGGTCAGGGGTAACTCCTCGCGCCTCACCTCTCACGCCTCGTGCCTCACGCCCGAATGAGCGGCGTTCCCCGCGCTTTCGAACGACTGGCCTCCGAGCTGCAGCGGCTCCCCGGGATCGGAAGCAAGAGCGCGGCTCGGCTCGCTTATTACCTTCTGAGGTCTTCGCCGGAAGAGGCCGAGCGGCTGGCTCGCGCGATCTCCGAGACGCGCGGCGCCGTGCGGCGCTGCTCCAACTGCAACACGCTGACAGAAACCGACCCGTGCCCGGTGTGCTCGGACCCCGAGCGCGACTCGAGCGTCCTCTGCGTCGTCGAGGAGCCGGGCAACGTCGCCGCCATCGAAAAGACGCGCGAGTTCCGCGGCCGCTACCACGTCCTCTGGGGCGCCCTCTCGCCGCTCAAGGGAATCGGCCCCGACGAGATTGACACGGCGGGTCTCATCCGCCGCGTCGGACCGGAAGTCACGGAGGTGATCCTCGCGACCAATCCCAACGTCGAAGGGGAAGCGACCGCGCTCTACCTCGCGCGGCGCCTGAAGGGCACGGGTGTTCGCGTCACCCGGATCGCGTTCGGGCTGCCCGTCGGCGGCGACATCGAGTACGCCGACGAGGTGACGATGGCCCGGTCGCTCGAGAACCGGAGAGAGCTCGACTAGCAGGCGCGCCCGGTTGAGAGCTCTGCCGCGGGTGGCCCGGGCCGCCCGGTGTTGTAGAATTGACCCCTCACACGAAAGACAACCGACCATATGAGCACGCCGGACCTCGTCCTGTATGACGAGGAATTTCAGAAAATCAAGGACGCGCTCGGACGGCTGCGGCAGGACGCCAACGCGAACGTCGTTTTCTTAGTCGACAAGAACGGCCAGCAGATTGCGGCCGTCGGCGACACCTCGAGCCTGGACACCACCTCGCTCGCGTCATTGACGGCAGGCAACGTGGCGGCAACGGACGGCCTGGCTCGCCTCATCGGCGAAAAAGAGTTCTCGATCCTCTTTCACGAGGGCGAGAAGGACAACATCCACATCTCGATCGTCGCCCTGCGAGTCATTCTCGTGGTCATTTTCGACGAGCGTTCTTCCCTGGGTCTCGTGCGCCTCCGCGTGCGGCGTGCGACGGGCGAGCTCGACCGGATTTTCGAGGAGATTACGGAGAAGGCGGCGCGGGAGAAGGCGAACCAGAGCGCCGAGTTCGAGTCGCCCTTCTCGGAAATCACGGACGACGACATCGACCGGTTGTTCTCGGACTGATCCGGGACCCACTCCGGACCCACTTTTTCGTCATGACTTTCATCAACTACGCGGCGCGCGAAATCAACTGCAAGATCGTCTATTACGGCCCGGGGCTGTGTGGCAAGACGACCAACCTTCAATACATCTATGACCGGACGAACCCGGCCGCGAAGGGCAAGCTCATCTCGCTCGCGACCGAGACCGACCGCACCCTGTTCTTCGACTTTCTGCCCCTCGATCTCGGGACGGTCAAGGGCTTCAAGACGCGCTTCCACCTCTACACGGTCCCCGGCCAGGTCTTCTACGACGCGTCCCGCAAGCTCATCTTAAAAGGGGTCGACGGCGTCGTTTTCGTCGCCGACTCGCAGGAAGCGCGGATGGAGGCCAACGCCGAGTCGATCCGCAATCTCGACAAGAACCTGAAGGACCAGGGCTACGACATCTCGGCGATGCCATACGTCCTGCAGTTCAACAAGCGCGATCTGCCGACCGCCGTGCCGAGCGACGAGATGTACCGGCAGTTGAACATCAAGGGCGAACCGACGTTCGAGGCGACGGCGCCCACGGGAGTCGGGGTGTTCGACACCCTGAAAGCCGTCGCGCGCCAGGTACTGATGGAGCTGAAGAAGAAGTAGCTCTCAGCTGTCGGCTGGCAGCTGCTCCCCATTCTCGCTCGCCTCCCGCTGACAACTCATGAGTCCTGGGCCATCCCGACCGCCGGCTCGAAGCAGACACGATCGTCCGTGCAGTCCTCCGGGAGCGCCAGCGCTCCGTCCGGCCCGTCCGAGCGCATCGTCTTCAAGCACCAGTACTGGGCAGTCGAAGACGAGCGGGAGACGTCGCGCTCCGCGAAGGAATCCGGCACGTACCAGGTCTTCGTGCGCAGGTGCCGGCAAAGGAACGGGTCGGGCTCGCGGGCGCCGTCGCGAATCGGCTTCGCGAAGCGCCGCATGGCCGCGAGAGGGTCGTCGTTCAGGCAAGCGCCTCGCGCAGCGCGCGTTCGACCATGACGCGGGCGAGCCGCACCTTGTGCGCGTTCTGCGAGAGCGGGGTCGCTCCGGCGACCGCCGCTTCGCCGGCGCGCGCGATCAGTTCGGCAGAGGGCCTCGCGCCGACGAGGACCTTTTCGGCCTCCCGCGCGCGGCGGGGGACCGGCGACACGGAGCCCAGCACCACGCGGGCATCCTGGATCGTCCCGCTCGAGACCGTCACCGAGACGGCGGCTTCCACGAGGGGCCAGTCGAAGGACTCCTTCTCTTTGAGCTTCTTGTAAACCGAACGGGAGCCCGGAGCCGGTGCCGGCATGGCCACCGACTCGATGATTTCGCCCTTCTCTAGCTGGTTCTCACGGGTCGGGTCCTCGCGCGGGGCGACGAAGAATTCGTCTAAGGGGATCGAGCGCTTTCCGCGGGCTCCGACGGTGTTCAGCCGGGCCCCGTACGCGAGCAACGCGACCGCCGTCGCCGACGGATGGACGCAGCAGCACGTGTCTATGTCGAAAATCGCATGGAACCGGTTCTCCCCGTGAAGCGCGAAGCACTGCGGGCCGCCTTTTTTCGTGCAGTCGAAATCCGCCTGGCGGAAATACCAGCACCGCGGCCGCTGAGCGAGGTTGCCGCCGAGTGTCGCCATGTTCCGAATCTGCGGCGTGGCCGCGCCGCCGGCCGCGTCGGCGAGCGCCGGGTAGACGCGCCGCAGCTCCGTGTGCGCGTCGAGCGCCGCCAGCGTCACCAGAGCCCCGATTCGCGCGGTGGCTCCGATCTCGATCGAGCCGTGACCCGGGACGTGCGCGATCGAGACCACCCGGTCCGGGGTCTCGAGACCCTCCTTCATCCGATCGAGGAGGTCGACGCCGCCCGCTTTCAGAATGCTTCCGGGTTTTGCGGACTCGCGGGAGCCTTCGATGAGCGAGCGCACCGGGAGGAGCGTAAAACTCTTCATGCCCGGCCCCCTTCCTCTCCGCCGGTCGTTGCCATGCGCGGCTTTCCGTCGAGCGCCGCGAGGACGGATTCGGGGGTGATGGGCAGGCTCCGGATCCTGGCTCCGATCGCGTGCGAGACCGCGTTGGCGACCGCCGCGGCCGTCGCGACGGTCGCGGGCTCGCCGATTCCCACCGAATGGGTGTTGTTGACCCCGTCCCAGACGGGCAGGAACGTCACGTCGATTTCCGGGACATCCATGGCGCCGGCGATCTTGTACTGCTCGACGTTGGGGTTGACCATCCGTCCGGTCGCCCGGTCGAGGATGCGGTTCTCGTAAAGAGCGTAGGAGATCCCCTGGATGATGCCGCCATGCACCTGGCTTTCGGCGGTGAGCGCGTTCACGACGAGGCCGCAGTCGTGCACCGCGACGACTTTCCTGACTCGCACGAGGCCCGTCTCGACATCCACGTGAACCTCGGCGAACTGCGCTCCGGCCGTGAACCGCTTCCAGGCGTCCGCGTGATTTTCCGCGCGCGAGGCGGTTGCCGAAACGCCCTCCTCGGGCAGACGCGCGCACGCGTCTTTCCACGACAGCCGCCGGGAGCCATCGCCCTTCACCGAGAATCCGC
The DNA here is from genome assembly GCA_038319475.1 of Thermoanaerobaculia bacterium. Lineage (GTDB taxonomy): Bacteria > Acidobacteriota > Thermoanaerobaculia > UBA5066 > Gp7-AA6 > JALYUA01. The sequence goes on along the minus strand of JBBQDF010000251.1, from coordinate 263 downwards.
CGCCGTTCCATTCGATCCCGTCGGGGGCCACGGCGAGGGTCGAGGCGGCGACCGCCTGGACCTTGTTCTTCGCCTGCCAGGCCGCGGCCCGGATCGTGGGCGCGGTCGACGGCGTCGTGGTCGAGCCGCCGGAACCCGGACCGTAGGGCATGCGGGTGTCGCCGATGCGCACGGCTATTTTCTCGAGCGGGAGGCCGAGCTCCTCCGCCGCGACGATGCCGACCATGGTCCTCGCGCCGGTGCCGAGGTCCTGCACGCCGTGC
>JBBQDF010000250.1:0-4889 GCA_038319475.1 Thermoanaerobaculia bacterium | reverse complement strand
CGCGATAGCGGTCGCGAAGAGTCCGGGCGTCCTCCGGTGTCGGCCCGTCCGGCGCTGTCCGGCCCTGAGCGAGACCGAGGAGCGCGTCCGTCGCGCCGGCAAACGCCGAGACGACGACGACAGCGGGGCGCGAGGACCGCTCGACGACCGACAGCGCGTGCGCCAGCGCTTTCCCGTCCGCGAGTGACGCTCCGCCGAATTTGTGGACCGTCGGAGCGCGGGACACTTTTCGCAACTCGCCGGATTATCCCCGAAGAGTCTCAGCCGCCGTCGGGCGCGTAGGAGGCGAGACCGTTGCCGAACGACCAGTTCTCCTTCGGGACTTCGGTCAGGGTGATGAGAATGTCCTCACCTCGAACGCGCGGGTCGGCCCCGAGGTTGTCCACGATCCGGCGGTACAGCATCCGCTTCTTCTCGAGCGTGCGCCCCGCGTTCATGGTGATCTGGATGACGAGAAATCCCTCTCCCCGATCGATCCCCAGGTAGCCGGGGTCGTAGATCAACTCCTCCGCCCCGTGCTCCGAAAATATCTGGAAGCGGTCCTCGGCCGGAACGTCGATCGTGTCCACCATCGCCCGGTGGATCCCTTCTCCGATGGCGGCGCGGAAGGCGGACGTCTGTCCCTTTCCAATTGAGACCCTGACGAGCGGCATGGGTATTTCCCCCCGGGCGAACGGTACACCGGGCCGATCGAGAGCTCGCAGGACAGCGGAGAGCGCTCCAACGCAGAGCGGGCGGGGCCGCTGCCCCGCCCGCCATTCTCAGCTCTTCTTTGAAGTCTTCCGGTTTCAAGGTCGCCCGCCTCCCGCCCCGGGGGGGTCAGTCCAGCTGCAGGTCGAGGCTGTCGCGATCGGCTTCGGCGAGCTGCGAGGGCGCGCTGTCGATCGCGGCCGCGGCGGATACTGACGCCGACGAGCCGTTCGAGGACTTGACGGACGTTCCTCCCATCGAGAGGAGGGCGGCCGCGATCAGCGTCAACCCCATTCCCAGACCCATCCATCCTTCCCTCCGTTGGCTCCGGCTCTTCGTGATCACCAGCGTCGTCTCCGTCATGGCCTCCTCCTTGTGTTTGCCGACACCCGACAAAGAGCAAGCGAGTGGCCACCGACTTTCGCGGCAGCTCGACCGAAAGCTCCGCTTCCGCTGCAGACACTTACGGGAACTGTTGCGGGCCGGGGATCCCCACGCGTCCGGAATCTGGACGACAGGTTTCCAGATCCTGGATGCGGCTACTCCCGAAAACCTTCCAGGCCGTACCGGCGGATCTTCTGGTACAGCGAGCTTCTGGAGATTCCGAGCGACTGTGCCGCCCGTTCGACCCGGCCTCGTTCGAGTTGGAGCGCCCTGCGGATCAGGTCCTTTTCGGTTTCGAGGAGGCTCAAACCCGGCCGCCCGGCGGGATCCCGCGCGGCGGTACCGGCCAGGCCGAGCTCGTCGGCCCCAAGGTCGGACCCCGGACCCAGCAGCACGGCCCTCTCGAGGACATTGCGCAGCTCCCGCACGTTCCCCGGCCAGTCGTAGCCGCACAGGCTCGAAACGGCCGCGGGGGTCAGGCGCACCGCTTCGCGGCCAAGCTCGCGGGCGACTTCTTCGAGGAGGGATGCGGCGAGATCCGGAATGTCTTCGCGCCGGTGCCGGAGCGGAGGGATTTCGAGCACGACCGTATTGATGCGGAAGTAGAGGTCGGGCCGAAAGCGTTTTTGCTCGACGAGCGAAGCGAGGTTCTCGTGAGATGCGGCGACGAGACGTACGTCCACCTGCCGCTCCCGGACGTCCCCGAGCCGCCGGAACTTTTTCTCCTCGAGGACCTTCAGGAGCTTCGGCTGGACGGAGAGAGGGACATCGCCGATCTCGTCTAAGAAGAGGGTCCCGCGGTGGGCGACGTCGAGGAGCCCCGGCTTTGCCGCCACCGCGCCCGTGAAGGCGCCTTTCTCGTGGCCGAAGAGCTCGCTTTCGAGGAACTCGGGCGAGAGACCGGCGCAGTTCAAATCGAGGAAGCACTCTTGCTCGCGCGATCCCTGTCGATGGATCCAGGCGGCGAGCACTCCCTTGCCGCTTCCCGTCTCGCCATGAATCAGGATGGGAGCGCTCGCGTCCGCGACGCGGCTCGCCCGGTCCGCGAGTGCGCGAATCGCGGCCCCGCTCCCGCGGAACGGGTCGACGCGCTCCCGGGCGCTGCGCGCGGCTTCGCGAAGGGCCCGCCGCCGGTTGCGCGCGTTGTCGAGCACCCGATCGACGACGAGGAGAAACGCCGGCAGCTGCACCGGTTTCGTCAGGAACTGCTCGGCGCCCTCCTGCAGCGCGAGGGCGGCGAGCTCCAGGTCCTCGTACCGCGCAAGCACGACGCTCGGTGCGGCGGGATCGATTTTCCGAAGCTCCCGCAGCAGGTCGAGCGCGGAGCCGTCGGGAAGCCTCGCGGCAATCACGGTGACGTCGGGCCGCGCCGCGCGGAAAGACTCGACCGCCACGAGGCACGACGCCGCCTCGGAGCTCTCGTACCCGTCGATCTGGAGCACCCGCTGAAGATTCTCGCGGAGCGACGCGTCGGCTTCGACGAGCAGGACCCGAGCCTTCACGGGGGAGGCCAGGCTACGCCCCGGAGAGACGCGTCCAGGATTTCGATCGGGTGCGCGGCGCGAAGCCCGATGCCGCGCTCCCGCAGGATCTTCTGGATCTGCAGAGTGCAGCCCGGGTTCGCGGACGCCAACAGGTCGGCGCGCGTCGAGAGCACGTTGTCGGCCTTGCGCCGTCCGATCTCGTCCGCGCTCGCCGGCTCCGTCAGGTTGTAGATTCCGGCGCTCCCGCAGCACTGGTCCCCCTCAGGCACTTCGAGAATTTCGATCCCCGGAATTCCGGCCAGCAGGGCCCGCGGCTGCTCGCGGACGCGCTGCGCATGCCCGAGATGACACGCGTCGTGATACGCGACGCGGAGTGGAATCGGATGACGGGGAGCGGCGGGTCCGAGCGCGGCGAGAAACTCGGCCACGTCGCGCACGCGCGAGGAGAACGCGGCCGCGCGCTCCGCCCACGCCGGATCTCCCGCGAAGAGACGGCCGTAGTCCTTCAGGTGGGAGCCGCAGCCCGCCGCATTCACGACGATCGCGTCGAGACCCTCATTTTCGAAGCGCGGAATGAGAGCCCGCGCGAACCGGAGCGCCTCGCCGTCGCGTCCGGCGTGCATCGAAAGCGCTCCGCAGCAGCCCTGCTCTGCCGGGACGGCGACGTCGCATCCCTCGGCCGAGAGCGCGCGCACCGTCGCCTGGTTCACCTCCGGAAAAAAGATCCGCTGCACACAGCCGGCGATGAGACCGACCCGGGCCCGAACGGGCGGCGCGGCGGCGGTCCGCTCCGGCAAATCCGCCGACGGGGCGCCGCGCTCGACGGGAGGCATCAGGTTTTCGAGCTGCGCGAGCCGTCGCGGCAGGACCCGCAGGAGGCCGGAGCGATGGACCAGCCGCCGCAGTCCGGTGGCCGCGTAGAGGCCGAGCAGGCGCCGAACGAATTTCAGCCGCCCCGGGTAGGGAAACAGAAGAAAGAGAAATCGCCGGTAAAGGCGGTCGAAGAGGGGGCGGCGGTACTCCTTCTCGATCGCGGCACGGGTCTCCTCGATCAGCACGTCGTACCGGACCCCCGACGGGCACGCGGTCAGGCACCCCATGCATCCGAGGCAGCGGTCGAAGTGCGCCACCACCGTGTCCGTGAACGCGAGCTTTCCTTCCGCGAGGCCGCGCATCAGGTCGATGCGCCCGCGCGGCGAATCCATTTCCTCGCTCCACGAGTTGTACGTCGGGCAGGCGGGCAGGCAGAACCCGCAGTGCACGCAGTCGTCGATCAGAGTGCGCGCGCCGCGCGCCGCCCCCTCCTCCGTCCCGGGGTGGAGGCCGTGGGGGCCGCTCTCCGCGACCACTAGAGCGCTCCCACGAAACGCCCGGGCGAAAGACGCCGCTCCGGGTCGAGCCGCGCCTTCATGGCCTGCTGGATCGGCCACGACGCGGGCCGATCTCCCCAGACGTCCACCCCGGACCGGACCGTGTCCGGCGCGGCGATTACGGTCAGGGTTCCACCGAGCGCAGTCACGAGGGACCGGGCGCGCAGGAGCGCCTCGGCCGTCGCGCCGCTCTCGCCCTCGCGCCGGGCGGCTCCGCCCGCGAATCCGATCCCGATCGTCGGATACCAGACGGCGCCGGCGTTCTCCAGGGTTTCGAGCACCCGAGGCAGGACCTCCGCGGCGACGATTTCGATCGCGGAGCGAGGGGCGGTGATCTTTACGCGGATCGGGTGAGGTCCGCGCACCGCGTCGTGGCGCTCCCGAAAGGCCGCCGAGCCGGAAGCGTCGGCGACCTGGCCGCGCGCCGCCCCCCCTGCCGCCAGCGCCGACAGGAAGCGCTCCCGCTGCTGCTCCACCCCCGAGGCGAATCCCTCGAACTGGACGGCGAGGTCAAAGAGATCCGGTCCGGAGAGTACGGCGACGGCGGACGCGGGCTCGAGCTGGAGGCGGCGAATTTCCGAGACGAGCCCCCGCAGAAACGCGGCCGAACATCGCGGCACGAGAATCATCGCGGAGGTCTCCGGAAGCGGGTGCAGGCGAAACGTGACGGTCGCGATCAGGCCGAGCGTCCCGAAGGATCCGACCATCAGCTTGGGGATGTCGAACCCTGCCACCGTCTTGACGACCTTCCCCCCGCCGCGGGAGTGCGTCCCGTCAGCGCGGACGATCGAAACCCCGATGATGAGATCGCGGATCGACCCGTACCGCGTCCGAAGCGGACCGAATCCGTTCGCCGCGACGAGTCCGCCGAGCGTCGCGCGCGCGGGCCAGGGAGGATCGAGAGCCAGCCTCTGCCCGTGCGCGCCGACGGCCTCCTGAAGAACGGCGAGCGGCACGCCCG
>JBBQDF010000249.1:0-4903 GCA_038319475.1 Thermoanaerobaculia bacterium | reverse complement strand
GATGACGAGGGTCGGTGTCTTGAACTTGTCTATGAACCGAGCGGGATTCCACTTTTCGTACAGGTCGGAACTCCACGGCCAGCCGCCGAATTCGGCCTGCGGAAACCAGAGCTCCTCGGTTTCGAGCGCCATCGAGCGGGTGTCGAAGACCCCGTCGTGCGAAACGTACGCGGCGAAGCGGTCAGTGTGTCCCATCATCCAGTTCACCATCCAGCCGCCGTACGAAGCTCCCGCGGCGCCGATCTTTGCCTTGTCGACGTATGGCAGCGAGGCAATGTCGTCGGCCTGCCGCATCAGATCGTCGTAAACCTTTCCGCCCCACTCGCGGGTGATTTCATCCACGAATTTCTGTCCGAAGGAGGTCGAGCCGCGCGGATTCGCCGCGTAGACCACGTACCCATAACCGGCGAAGACCTGCGGATTCCATCGCGTGGACCAGCCGTCGCTCCAGACACCCTGCGGTCCGCCGTGGATCAGGAGTACAGCCGGGTACCTGCGCGAAGGGTCGAACCCCGGCGGCAGAACCAGCCAGCCATGCAGCTTCGCACCGTCGGCCGCCGCCACCCACCGTTCCGCGGCGTTCAAGCCGAAGGCACCCTCGCGGAAAAACTCGTCATTCGTCCGGGTCAGAGGGACCGCGGCTTTTCCGCCGGCGGCGTCGAGCGCGTAGACCTCGGGAGCGCGCGTTGCGAAACCCGCCTGGAAAAAGAGCCGGCGTCCGTCGCGCGACGGCTGCAGGTGGGCGGGAGCGCCGCCGGTCCAGAGGAACTGCGGCGCCCCCGGGTCGAGCCCGACCCGGAAGACGGTCCCATGGGCCCTGACCGTCGAGATGAAATAAATCCCCTTCGAATCCGGCGCCCACGCGAGCTCCTCCACCCAGTGGTCCCAGTGCGGCGCGGCGCGTTCGAGGAAGAAGAGGAAGAGAAGCCCGACAGCGGCTCTCTTCGGGAATCGGCTGACCATGAGGGACCTCCTTCGCGATTCTACGGGCGCCGCCGCGAGGGCCCCGGCGTCTGTCGCCGGACAGCCCCGGACGCGGGCGGTTTGTTATCATCCCGCCTCCCCGGGAAACGCGCGGGAATGTCGCAAAAGGAGTCCTCCGTGAGCGCTGTCCTCGAAGAAAAGATCCCCTCGGAGGCGCCGCTTCCGCCCTCGATCGTGAACGATTTCTCGATCCACGTGGCCACCGCAAACGGGTCCGGCAGCCAGTCCTCGAACAGCATTCTGATGCGGGCGATCTTCCAGATGGGGATTCCGGTATCGGGCAAGAACCTCTTTCCCTCCAACATCCAGGGTCTTCCGACGTGGTTCACGATCCGCGCCTCCAAGGAGGGCTTCATCGCCAGGAGGCGGGACGTGGGGGTCCTCATCTGCATGAATCCCGAGACGGCCCACGAGGACGTGCGCACGGTGCATCCGGGCGCCGCGGTCATCTACGAGGAAAATCTCAAGCTCGACACGCTCCGCAATGACGTCCACTTCTACCCCGTCCCGTTCGCGAAGCTGGTCCTGGATCTCGTCCACGACGGAAAACTGCGCCGGCTCGTCGTCAACATGATCTACGTCGGCGTCGCCGCGTGGCTCTTGAATGTCGACCGGGAGGAGATCCGGAAGGCGCTCTCGAAACAGTTCCACGGCAAGGAGAAGGCGATCGAGGTCAACTGGACCGCGATCCAGGGCGGCTTCGAGTGGGCGGAAAAAAACCTCAAAAAGAACGACCCGTACGGGCTCGAGCGGATGGACAAGACGGCCGGAAAGATCATCATTGACGGCAACGCCGCCGCCGCGATCGGCTGCATGCTCGCCGGAGTGAACGTCGTCGCCTGGTACCCCATCACGCCCTCCTCTTCCCTCGCGGAGTCGCTGATCGATTACTGCCGCCAGTACCGCAAGGACCCGATCTCCGGAAAGCCGACCTTTGCGATCGTGCAGGCGGAGGACGAGCTCGCCGCGGCCGGGATGGTTCTGGGCGCCGGGTGGGCGGGCGCCCGCTCGATGACGACGACATCGGGACCGGGGATCTCGCTAATGGCGGAGTTCGTCGGTCTCGGGTACTACGCCGAGATTCCGACCGTAATCTTCGACGTGCAGCGGGTCGGACCCTCGACGGGGCTTCCCACCCGGACCATGCAGGGCGACATCCTTTCGACTTATTGCCTTTCTCAGGGAGACGCGTTTCACATCCTGGTGATCCCGGCGTCGGTCGAGGAGTGCTACACGCTGTCGATGGACGCGTTCGATCTCGCCGAGCGTTTCCAGACCCCCGTCTTCGTGATGATGGATCTCGATCTCGGGATGAACAACTGGATGGCGGACCCGTTCCCGTATCCACAGAAGGGAGTCGACCGGGGCAAGGTCATCCGGACGGCGGAGGAATTTTCGGCCCACATCGAAAAGTACAAGGAGTTCGCGCGATATCGCGACGTGGACGGGGACGGCATTCCCTGGCGCACGCTCCCCGGCACGATCGACAATCCCGCCGCGGCCTACTTCACGCGAGGGTCCGGGCACAGCGACCGCGCGGGGTACTCGGAGCGCCCGGACGACTACAAGAACAACATGGACCGCCTCGCGCGCAAGTTCGAGACGGCGCGCCTGCACGTCCCGAAGCCCGTCATCGAAGGCGGCGGATCGCGCATCGGCATCGTGCAGTACGGCTCGTCGGATTTCGCGGTGCAGGAGGCGCGGGCGATCCTGGCGCGCAAGGGCATCGCGACCGACTGCCTGCGCCTCCGCGCGCTCCCTTTCACTCCCGAGACGAGAGAGTTCGTTTCACGGCACGAGCGCATCTACGTCGTCGACCAGAACCGCGACGGCCAGATGTTCTCGCTGCTGACCCTCGAAGTCGGGCCCGACGCGGCGCGGCTCAAGTCCATTCGACATTACGACGGCTTTCCGCTCGACGCCGAAACGGTGATCGAGGCTGTGGAAGCCGGGGAGAAGAGCTGATGTCTTCGACGACCGAGCCCAAAGTCCCGCCCTCGAACCGGCTGGGCCTCTCCGTCAAGGAATATGGCGGCGGAAAATCCACCCTCTGCGTCGGGTGCGGCCATGACGTCATCACGCGCCAGATCACGCAGGCGTTCTTCGACATGGGAGTCACTCCGCACAAGGTCGCGAAGATGTCCGGGATCGGGTGCTCCTCGAAGACGACGGCGTACTTCGTGGACCGCGGCCACGGTTTCAACGCGGTGCACGGGCGCATGCCCGCCGTCGCGACGGGGGCCATGCTCGCCAACCACCACCTCCTGACGATCGGCGTCTCCGGGGACGGCGACACTGCCTCGATCGGCGCGGGACAGTTCGTTCACCTTCTGCGCCGAAATCTCCCGATGATCTACATCGTCGAGAACAACGGCGTTTACGGGCTGACGAAGGGGCAGTTCTCGGCGACCGCGGACTTCGGCTCGAAATTGAAGAGCGGCGTCGTGAACGACCTGCCCGCGATCGACCTCTGCGCGATGGCCATCGAGCTCGGTTGCGGCTACGTCGCCCGCTCCTTTTCGGGGGACATGAAGCAGCTTCTGGGCCTTTTGAAAGGCGCGATCGCTCACCGGGGCACGGCGCTCCTGGACGTCATCTCCCCCTGCGTCACCTTCAACAACCACGAGAGCTCGACCAAGTCGTACAAGTGGGCGAAGGACCACGAAATCCCGATCCAGGAAATCGGCTTCGTGCCGTTTTTTGAGGACATCCACGTCGACTACGATCCGGGAACCACCCAGGACGTCGCCCTTCACGACGGCTCTCATATCCGGCTGAAGAAGCTGCGCGCGGATTACGACGCCATGGACAAGTCGGCGGCCTACTCGTTGCTCCACGATGCGAAGGAGAAGGGCGAGTTCCTCACGGGGCTCATCTACGTCGAGCCCGAGAAGAAAGACTTCCTGTCGCTGCTCGGTCTTCCCGACCAGCCCCTCGCGTCGATGTCGCTCGAGCAGACCCGCCCGGGTCCGGAGGCCTTGGCCGAGATCATGGAAGGCCTGCGCTGAGGGCTCGCCGCACGGCGCGGGAACAACCCGCCCGGAGACATGGTTTTAACGTCTTGGAGGATCCATGCGCCGACTTTTTGACCGGACAACGCTTCGTGCGGGCCTGTTTCTCGCCGCTTCCATCGTCCCCCTGACGGCATTTTCGATGTTCGCGGCCGCCCAGCACCAGCATTCGGCACCGGCGAAGGCGCCGGTGAAGGCGTCGGGCGCGAAAACGGCGGCCGTGGCCGGCCAGCAGAATTCGTGCTCCGAGTGCCTCGAGCGGGCGGCGATCCTCGACGCCGGGAAGTTCTCGAGCTGGGACAACCCGGAGGTGAAGAAGTCCTACGAAGCGGCGAAGAAATACCCCGACACCCTCGACAAGCTCCACTGCTTCTGCGAGTGCAAAGAGAGCCCGAGGGAGCACCACAAGACGCTCCTGACCTGTTTCACCACGGAGCACGCGGCGGGATGCGGAATCTGCCAGCACGAAGCCCTCATGGCGGCGAAGCTGAAGGAACAGGGCGCGTCTGACGAAGAGGTCGAGTTGACCGTCGAGAAACTTCACAAGACCGACGGGCACGCCCCCACCGCGGGCCGCGGGAACTGACTCGGGGAGAGGAGCGACGACTCAGCCGAGGAGCCTGGTAAATGATTTCTGCATATGTTCTTCTCCTCGTCGTGAACGTCGCTTTAATAGTGGGAGTCAATTTCCTTCCCGAGGCTCGCCGTTGGCCTCCGCGCCTTTACATTTTCTGGTTCATCTCATCTCTCTGTATGCTGGTGTCGGTCGTCCTCCGGGAACGTCGTGCCCTCTTTGTGGGTGGCTTCGCTTCGGACTTGAAGTTATTGACGGCCTGTGTCCTCTCCTCAAGTGCTCTGCTCTGTCTCGCTCGGTACTTCGCCTCCAAGCGAGAAGGGCGGACTACTCG
>JBBQDF010000248.1:0-4904 GCA_038319475.1 Thermoanaerobaculia bacterium | reverse complement strand
GGCAAAACTGACGCTTTTCCCGAGCCAGGGCGTCTCGCGTCACTTCGTGTTCTATGAAGGGAAAAACCAGTTCGTGGGCCGCGATCCCGCGAGCGACGTCTTTCTGGAGGACTCCCGCGTGTCGGCCCGCCATGCTCTCTTTCAGTGGAGCGGAGGCGGATGGGTGCTCGTCGACCTGCGAAGCAAGAACGGAACGTACGTCAACGGCCTCCGCGTTTCCGAGGTGCCGCTCCAGCACGGCGACTGGATCTCCTTCGGGGGCCTGCTCGGCCGCCACGAGCGCATCGGGGAGGCGGAGGTCGAGGCGCTCGCGCTCGAGCGGAGCGCCCGACTCGGGGCCGCGGTCGAAATCGGGCGCACTCTCGAGGAGTGTGCGGACGGGGACGTGCTCTGGCGGTCGCTTCTTGCGGCGGCGCTTCGGTCCGCCGGAGCAGAGCGAGGCTTTGCCGTTCTGTTCGGCCCGCCCTCCGCGGGAGACGCCGTCGTCGCTTCCGGGTATGCCCCTTTTGACGCGGTGGACGAGCGTTTCGACCAGGTGATGGCGGCGGTCTCGAGCGTCCTTTCGACCGGCGAGCCCGCCGTTTTCTCGCGCAGGGCGGTCGAGGAAGGCCGCCAGGGCGCGACGGTGCAGGACCTGGGCTCCGGGGCGGCCGCGGCGGTTCCGATCCTTCGCGGTCCCCGCGTCGCGGGGATTCTGGCCGCCGAGGGACGCCCGAGCGGCGGTGCGTTCACGCAGCTCGACCTCGAGATCCTACAGGCGCTCTCCCACCAGGCCTCAGTGGGGCTTGAAGGGCTTCCCACCGGTCCGCGCATCCGCGAGCTTCTCGGAGCGCGGGAGGCGAAGACCGCCGGACCGCGGAGCTTTCTCGAGGAGCTCGAGGCCCGGCTGATGGATCTGGTGCGTGCGTCGCGCGAAACTGTGCCCTCGCAGCCCTCGTCATGAACAGCGGGGAACCGGGCGCGAGCACGCGTCTCCCGTGCGGACGATGACCGATTCCGGCGCTCGCGTGGAAGCGTGGGACGAGGCGGACGGGCCTCTGAGCGAGAAACGGCTCATCCTCATCCTGGAACAGGAGGGCTTCGAGGTGGGTATCTTCACCTACCGGGAAGGCACGTCCTTTCCGGAGCACGAGCACGCGCAGGAAAAGTGCGACGCGATTCTCGAAGGCTTCTTTCGCGTCATCATAGGGGGCGAGACCTTCGACTTAAAACCCGGGGAGCGGCTGTACATCCCCGCTCGAACGCCACATTCCGCCGAGGTGATCGGCCGCCGGACCGTCCTGTCACTCGACGGGACGCGCTGGTAGCGGCCCTTTCTCCGGCGCCCCCGCCGGCACTAAGCCGCCTGCGAGTTACACTCCGCAACCTCGGAGGGACAGATGGGGTTGACGGTCGGGGAGCGAGGCCCTCTTTGAGCGCTACGAGTGCGGACCGAGGCTCCTGAGAGAAGCGTTCCACCGCGTTCCGCGCGAGGCGTGGAAGTGGCGGCCAGGCCCGGAAAAGTGGTCGGTCCACGAAGTCGTCTGCCACTGCGCCGACTCCGAGACAAACGCCGCGATGCGGATCCGGTATCTCGTGGCCGAGGAGAATCCGGTCGTCGTCGGGTACGACCAGGCGCGGTGGGCGCGCGTGCTCGACTACCACCACGCGAGGATCGAGCTGGCGCTCGCGGCGGTCGACGTGATGCGGGCGCACACCGTGAACCTCCTGCGGATGCTGCCCGAGTCCGCCTGGTCGATCGTCGCAACGCACACCGACTCGGGGACGTATTCGACCGAAGACTGGTTGAAAATCTACGCGGAGCATCTCGAAAAGCATTCGAGACAGATCGATCGCAATCTGGCGGCCTGGCGCTCGGAGAAAACCTCGCCGGGCAGATAACTCGAAACGGCAGGAAAGCGGAGGGACGTACGTGAGAAAGGAGCGATTTCAAATGTTCCAGGAGTTCAGGACATTTCTTCTCAAGCAAAACGCCCTGGCGCTCGCCATCGGCGTGATCATCGGCGCGGCAGTCTCCAAGGTCGTCTCGTCGCTCGCCGACAACGTGATCAGCCCTGTCGTCGGGCTTCTTCTGCCGGGAGGCTCCTGGCGGGACGCCGTCATTCATTTGAAGAGCACGGTCGATCCCAGGACCGGGAAAATCGTCGAGGCAAATATCGGATACGGCCAGCTGCTCGGTGCGGTGATCGACTTCCTTGTCATCGCGCTCGTGGTGTTCCTCCTCGCGAAGATGCTGCTGCCGAAGCTCTCCGAGGCGCCGAAGACCAAGAACTGTCCGCAGTGCGGCGAGACGATTCCTCTGGTGGCGACCCGCTGCCGGGCCTGTTGCCAGCCGGTCGCCTAGCCGTCGCCTCGCCTTCGCTCACTCCACCGGCGAACGGTTCGGCCGGATGTGCCCTTCGCCCCTCGCGCCGTCCCCGCGTTCGCTTCGGCCGGCGACGACTATGACGAAAGCGGAGCCGCGCCCCGTCGTACCACGCGCCGGGAGGCTAACCGATCAGCGTCGCTCCGATGCGGGCCGCTTCGTCCAGCAGGGCGACGAGATCTTCTTCCCGCGTCCGGAAGTTGACGATGCAGACGCGCAGGGCGGTCCGGCCTTTCAGGACCGTCGGCGCGAGGAAAAACGAGCCGTCTACGACGAGGCGATTCACGATCCGGCGGTTAATGCCATCGAGGTCCGTGTCGCAGAGGTCGCGGCCTCCGGGCCTGTAGCGGAAGTTGACGATCGAGAGCACGGTGTCCGCGAGCCGCTCGAAGTCGGGGCGGGCGTCGACCGCGTCGGAGAGGTAGCGGGCGAGTCGCACGTCGTTCTCGATGCTCGTGGCGTACCCCCGGCGGCCGTGCGTTCGCCATCCCATCCACACCTTCAGCGCCTTGAAGCCGCGCGAGAGCTCGACACCCCTTTCGGCAAACCAGGCGGGTCCGGGAAACGGGCTTTCCGGATCAGAAGCCAGGTACTCCGGAAATCGGCGGAAGGTGGCGGCGAGGCGCCCCGGCTCCCGCACGAGCGTGGCACCCGCTTCGTACGGCACGTAGAGCCACTTGTGAGGATCCGCCGCCACCGAATCGGCGCGACCGAGGCCGAGGAAGAGGGGTGCGAGAACCGGCGAGAGCACGGCCAGCGCCCCGTACGCGCCGTCGACGTGGAACCAGAGACCCTCGCGCGCGCAGAAATCCGCCAGATCGTCAAACGGGTCGATCGCCCCGGTGTTCACCGTTCCAGCGTTGCCGACGACGATGGCGGGCGCGAAGCCCGAGCGGCGGTCTTCCGCGACGGCGGCCTCGAGGTCTTCGAGGCGGATCCGGAACCTGTCGTCCGAAGGAAGCTTCCGAAGCTGCGAGGTGCCGATCCCCAGCAGATCGACGGCCTTGTCGACGCACGCGTGCGTCTGGTCGCTCGCGTAGACAGTCAGCCGCGGGCTGCCCGGCCCCGCGAGCCCCTCCTCCCGGACGTTGCCCGGCGTCTGCGCTCGCCTCGCCGCCGCGAGAGCTGTGAAATTCGCCATCGAACCGCCCGAGACGAGGATCCCCTCGGCGTCGGGAGGAAAGCCGATCGCGGCCGCGAGCCAGCCCACGACCTGCTTCTCCACGTGAATCGCGGCGTGGTCTCCCCCCCAGCAGTTCGGGTTCATCGCGGCCGCGAGACCGTCGGCGAGAACACCTGCCGGGTCCGCGGTGGCGTTGATGAACCCGTAGAAGCGAGGGTGCGAGTTCCCCATCGGGTACGGGAGGATGTGCTCGCGAACGAACATCAGCGTCTCTTCGAAGGGGACGCCTTCTTCCGGGGCGGGTCCCGAGAAGAGGCCGGCTCGATCGCCGATTTTTCCGAAGACCGGGCGTGCCGTCAGGCTCTCTCGATGCCCCGCGATCGCGTCGGCCGTCAGGTATCCCAGCCGGCGGACTTCCGCGGCGGGCCAGTCGAATCGAGAAGAGTCGTGACCACGCGGCTCCGTTTCGCTCACGCGGCACCCGGCAGCGCGCCTTCGATCGAGAGGAGCTCGCGCTTCCAGCGCAGGCCGGAACCCTTTGCCCCGCCCGAGTACCCGCCGAGGCCGCCGGCCGCGACGACGCGATGACAGGGCACCACGATCGGCACGGGGTTCGACCCGAGCGCACCTCCCACCGCCCGGGCGGCCGCCGGGCTTCCGACGGCGCGGGCGATCTGACCGTAGGTCCGAACCCTTCCGAAAGGAATCGAGCAGGTCGCGTCCAGAAGGACCCGCCGCGCAAAGCGGGTCGCGTACGCCCCCGGATCGACGGGCACCGTGAAGTCGCGCCGCGTTCCGGCCGCGTACTGCCCGAGCTCTTCGGACGCCTTTCGCAGGATCGGTGTCTCCGCCTTCACTGCGTCCGGAATCTCCTGCCGTACGCGCGCCGAGAGCGCTGAAAACGACTGTCCAAAGATCAAGCGGCACAGCCCGCGTGCCGTCGCCGCCAGCAGGACGGGACCGAGGCGCGGGAACTCGTGCACGACGTAGGAAACGGCGGCCCGCCCGGTGACGGCTTCGGCCGAACCCTTCCGCTCGAGGCTCGCGAGGTCGGACATCGGCACAACTGCCGCGACATTCCGTCCATGGCGCTCGAGCACGATCCGCTCACCTCCAAACGCGACCCGATTTAGAATTTCAGAAAGCCCGGCACGCGCCTCACTCGCCGGAAGAACCGTCGTCATGCAGACCCCCTGTACAATTTGTACAAACTATCCGCGGGCCCATATCCTGTCAAGCGCAGGAGCCCGGTCATTAAGACAAACAGGTTCCAGTCGCTAAAGGGCAGAACCCGCCCGTACACTCCGCCTCTGTGTCAGGCGCCGACAGAGCCCTTCTCGGCGGCCGCGGTCATAAAGCTCGCAGCGGGAGGAGTCTCCTGACCGGAGGGAAGGAGGAGCCTCTCGCTGCGGGAGC
>JBBQDF010000247.1:0-4908 GCA_038319475.1 Thermoanaerobaculia bacterium | reverse complement strand
GCTCCGCGAATGACCCCCACGACGTTGCCCGACTCCTTGCGCGAAATCGTGTTCGTGATCGCGAGCGACATCTTCACGCCGAGCGGAACGGGCTTGAAGCTGCGCGACTCCGCCGACGCGCGCAGCTGATCGAGGTCTTTTCCTCCGAGCCGGGCGATTTTCTTCGAGAGCTCTTCGGTCGCCCACGCCTTGATCTGGACCCGCGGAGTTCCCTCGTCGGGGAGCTGGAAAATGTCCCCGGCCCAGGACGTCTGAATGACCTGCCATCCGTAACCTGCCGAAGGCGTGGTGTGGATGATGATGGCCCCCGCGGCTCCCTTCCTGCCGGCCATCAGGTACTTGTAATCCCAGCGGCCGTACCAGAGGCGCGTCTTGCCTCCGAAGAGGTTCGGGTCACTCTCGGGATCGTTGTTCATGACCAGGAGGACTTTGCCCTTCAGGTCGACATCCTTGTAGTCGTCTCACTGGTATTCGGGAGCGACGATTCCGTAGCCTACAAAGACGATCTCCGCGTCCTCGACCTTCGCCTGCGGTGCCTGAACTCCCGATCCCGCAACCAGGTTCTCACCGGGAACTCCACTCTCGGTCCCTTGCTCGGAGCGGAAGATCGCCGGGCCGGCGAAGCTTGGCTTGATCCCGATCAACGGGACCTTCTGCATCCATCCGCCGCCGGGAGCACCGGGTTGCAGACTCAGTGCTTCCATCTGCGACTGTATGTATGCCTCGGCCAGCGAATCCCCCCGCGTGGCGGGCCCGCGGCCTTCGAGCAGGTCGGAGGAGAGAAACCGGGTGTGCGCGCGCAGGACTTCGGGAGTGATCTGCTGCCCTGCTTGCTCCTGATCCGGCGTGACCGGCGCTCCGCCCGCCGCGAGGAGTGCCACGCTTGCGAGGGTAACCAGAAAGAGCTTGAGTTTCATGCGGCCGATTTTAAGACCGCAACGTGACCTTCGCAATCGCGTTGGACAGCGATTTCGCGGGTAGGACGGTGTCTGTCCGTTCCTCGACGTGGATGTGGTCCTACGAAGCCGGTCACGCTGGTGGAGTGGAGGTCGCTGAGCGGTTCAAAGCCACCAAAGCCCCGACGAGTTTTCGCCGCCCTCCTTCACATTGGCTGCACGGTGAAACGAACCTCCGGCCCGCATAAGACCCTCTCGAAAGAAGGCTCTCCGAACGCCATCTTTGCGTACCACGACAACGAGGAGCTCGGCCCCAGGATTCTCGCCGGCATCGCTAGGGAAACCGGCCTCTCACCCGAGGACCTCTGACCAACCACCACTAGCCCTCTCACCTCGGAAGGCCGCGCCGCATTTTCGGGTGGTCCGAGCGCGAGCCGAATCCTGAACTCGCTCGCGGATAGCGCGCCGGAAACTCGCGGAAGGGCTCCCGACTCTGTCTATCGAGAGGGCCTGGTGAACAAAAGACTTGACCCGACGGCACACGCGCCAAAGGCGTTCACAGGACGCACCAGGCTGCCAGCGCCGCGAGCTTCTGGTCGCGGCCCCAGGGCGGACCTTGAGATTTCTTCCAGAGAGCGACGGTTTGCTCGAGCTCGCCGGCGGGTCGGGCGAGCGCTCGCGATGCCTGCTCGGAGAGATCCTTCCGGCGTATCCGGGTCACCGCCAGTCCGGACGCCTCCGCCGCTTCCGCGATGGCGTCGCGGAAGTGGTCTCCTTCCGCGGTGTGGATGAGCGCGTGCGATGAGAGCACCGCTTTTAAATCCGGAAGCTCACGGCTGGACGCGGTCAGGACGGCACAGCGCTTCGGCGTCAGGCCCCGGTCGGAGAGCGCTTCCACGACCCGCTTCATTTCACCGCGCGCTCGCTGACCCGCATCGGCGCGTGCCGCCTGGATGAACGACTGCGCTTCCTGGAAAGGCATGGATTCCGCCGCGTGAAACGGCTGCTTCGCGCCAGGCCGGGCGGGGTCCGCCAGCGTCAGCCGTTCGCGAAGGACGACCTCGGGCTCGAGCCTCGATCCGGCAAGCGCTACCAGAATCGCCCACCCGGAGTGGGTCTCGACCCCAAAGGACACCCGGGATGACTCTGCCCTCACGGGACCTCCAGGACGGCCCCGGTCTCTCCGCGGCGCCCCCCGTGCCGTCGCCGGTTAGAATGTAGGCGTGAGTTCAAGGCGGCTTCACCCGGAGTAACAAGGCCCTCAACGACCGCTGAGTTTAGCTGGCACGACTTGGGCATGGGCAAACAGACGGGGAAGGCCCCCGGCACCCCTCGCGCGCTCAGTAAAAACTCGTACGACTGGACTTAGTCGATGCGCTCCATGCCGACGCCGCATCCGCGGCTCCCGGAAATCCTGCAGCCTCTCGATTGGTTGTCTCGGGACCTCCGCTGGACCTGGCGGCCCTCCATCCGGGCGCTCTTCTCGGCTCTCGATTATGAGCTCTGGGAGAGGACCGGCGGCAACCCCGTTGCGCTCCTGCAGGCGGTCTCCGCCGACCGGCTCGAGGCCGCTTCCCGCGATTCGGCGTTCCTGACCGCGCTTTTCGCCGTCCGGTCGGAGCTCGCGATCGAGGACGACGCGCAGCCGACGCATCCGGCGATGCGCGCGATGAAGGCGAAGGGCGACCGGATCGCGTATTTTTCGGCGGAATTCGGCCTGACGGAGCTGCTTCCCGTGTATGCGGGCGGCCTCGGCGTTCTCGCGGGCGACCACTTGAAATCCGCGAGCGACCTGCGGGTGCCGCTGGTCGGAGTCGGGCTCTTTTATCGCCACGGTTACTTCCGTCAGTCTCTCGTGCGGCCCGACGGGCAGCGCGAATCGAACCCTTCGATCGAAATCGGCGAGCTACCGATTTCCCTTCCTCAGACGCCGGACGGAGGTCCCCCGATCGTCTCGGTCGCCGTCGGCGATCGCGAAGTGCGCGTGCTGATCCGCCTGGTGCAGGTCGGGCGCGTGCCGCTGCTGCTGCTCGACACGGACCTCGAAGAGAACCATCCCGACGACCGGACGATCACCGCGCAGCTCTACGGCGGCGATCACGAGACGCGCATCCGGCAGGAGATCGTGCTCGGGATCGGCGGCCTGCGTGCGCTCGATCTGCTCGGATGGCGCCCGACGATCCGCCACATCAACGAGGGGCACGCCGCGTTCGTGGGGCTCGAGAAGATGCGGCAGTTGATCGCGGACGAGGGGCTGTCGTTCGCCGACGCGCGCGAGCGCGCCGCCGCCGGAACGGTTTTCACGACGCACACGCCGGTGCCCGCCGGCATTGACCGGTTCGCTCCGGAGCTCGTCGCGAAGTACATCGCGGGGTACGTCCCCTCGGGACTTTCGCTCGACGAGTTCATGAAGCTCGGGCAGGAGTCGGGCGATCCCCACGAAGCCTTCTCGATGGCGGTCCTCGCGCTGCGCCTGTGCGGCCACGCGAACGCCGTCTCGCAGCTGCACGCGCGCGTGTCGCGGCGGCTGTGGCTGGGACTTCTGCCCGAGCTGGCGGACGAAGATGTGAAGATCCGCGCGATCACCAACGGCGTGCACCGGCCGACGTGGACGGATCCGGAGATCGCGGCGCTGCCCCTGCTGGAAGAGCCGCATCGCGTCGCGCCGGAGAAGCTCTGGGCCGTGCACGAATCGCTCCGCGCGCGGCTGGTCGAGATCTGCCGCGAACGGCTGCGCATTCACGCCGCGGCGCAGGGCGCCTCGTCCGAAGAGATCGCCCGCGCCGGAAGCGTCCTCGATCCGGGAGCGCTCACGATCGGCTTCGCGCGCCGGTTCGCGACATACAAGCGCGCGAATCTCATCTTCCGCGATCCCGAGCGGCTGCTGCGCATCCTTTCTTCGGCGAGGATCCAGATCCTGTTCGCTGGAAAGGCGCACCCTCAGGACGAGCCGGGCAAGGAGCTCCTGCGGATCATCGGCAACTACGCGGACCAGCCCGAGTTCTTTGGAAAGATCGTGCTGCTGCCCGATTACGACATGCAGCTCGCTCGCGCGCTAGTCGCGGGCTGCGACGTGTGGTTGAACAACCCGGTGCGGCCGCACGAGGCCTCCGGAACTTCCGGCATGAAGGCGGCGATGAACGGCGTGCTGAACCTGTCCGTGCTGGACGGCTGGTGGGACGAGGCGCCGTACGAGGAGACGGGGTTCGTCATCGGGCCCGCGACGGACTACGCGCCGGACGAGGAAGTCGCCGCGTCGCTGTACAACGTGCTGGAGAACCAGGTGCTGCCGCTCTTCTTCGAGCGCACCCCGCAGAACCTTCCCATCGGATGGATCGAGAAGATGATCCAGAGCGCCGCGAGCATCGGGCGGCAGTTCTCGTCGGACCGGATGGTCCTCCAGTATCTGGAGCTCTGTTACGTCCCCGCCGCCGAGCGCCGGATCAGCGTGCTCGAAGGCGCGCGCCGCGCGGCGTACGCCCTGTCGCCGACCAACCCTCGGGGATGACGGGGACCGGACCTCCGGGGCCCGTCCCGCCGCGCCGCCGCGCCGGCCTCGTTCTTCATCCGTCGTCGCTTCCCGGCCGGTTCCCGTGCGGAGAGGCGGGTCCCGACGCCGTTCGGTTCCTGGACTGGGCATCGGCGGCGGGGCAGTCCCTCTGGCAGGTGCTCCCCCTCGGCCCGACCTCGGGAGGCGACTCGCCCTACGGCGGCACGTCGGCGTTTGCCGGGAATCCGCTGCTGATTTCGTCGCGTCGAGATAGCCTCTGATGAAATCCGAAAATGAAGAAGCGACTTGCCGGACGTTCGCATCTGTCACGACCCCAACCACGTTGTTGCCCGGCTCACCGCCAAGCCGGATGGCGTAGATGTACGCGCCGATCGACATATCAGCGAATTCGAAGTAGCCCGGCGCCTCCGCTGACATGTCGATCGGTGTCACTTCCCCAAGCGGCCAAAAGCGGAAGTAGTTGGCCGGATCCAACTGATCAGGAGCCATACCGTCGACAAT
>JBBQDF010000246.1:0-4919 GCA_038319475.1 Thermoanaerobaculia bacterium | reverse complement strand
CGGTCGCTGCGCGCCTGGCGAAGGATCGTCGCCGGCCGTCCGCTCACCACACGCGAAGCGGCGATTTTGCGCGGGGTGGCGAACCGGGTAATCATCTCGCTGCGCCGGGCGTCAGCGGTGAAGGATTGAGGGTTAAAAGTCAGTAGAGTCCATCAAGTTTCAGTCCAAGAGCAGCGCTCAACGCTGAACTCTCAACGCTCAACTCTCGACTCTCAACTCACCTCTAAATCAGCTCGGCTCCTGAAAAGAAAAAGGCGATCTCTTTTTCCGCGTTCTCGGCCGAATCGCTTCCGTGGATCGCGTTGCGCTCGATATCGGTGCCGTAGAGGTTGCGCACGGTGCCCGCGTCCGCCTTCTTCGAGTCGGTCGCGCCCATGGTCGCGCGCAGGTGCGGCACCGCGTCGGTGCGCTCGAGAGCGGCGACGACGACGGGCCCTTCGGTCATGAACCGGACGAGCCCCTCGAAGAAGGGGCGCTCACGGTGAACCGCATAGAAAGCCCGCGCCTGCTCCGGCGCGAGCCGGATTTTTTTCACGCCCGCCAGCCGGAACCCCTCTCGTTCGAGATGCGCCAGGATGGCTCCGGCCTTCCCCGCCGCAACCGAGTCGGGCTTCAAAATCGTCAGTGTTCTCTGGCTCAAACGGTGGTCCCTTCTGCCGCGCACGGCGATTTTCTTCCTGACGACTTCAAAACTCCCGCACGTCCGCCGGAAGCTTGTCTTCCGTGGCGACCCCGGCGCGTGCGAGCGCCGCCAGCAGCTCCCGCGGGTGTTGCGACCCGATCAGGACCGTCCCGCCACTTCTCCGAAGGACGAGAACTCCCCGGTCGCCGCGCACGTTCAACGCGCGCCGCGCTCCGAATCCGCGGATTCCCCAGCCCCCGTATTCGCGCAGCGGCCGGTACGCGACGGCCTCCGCGCGCGCGATTTCCGAGAGCGGGATGCGGGTGGTGTTCAGAAAGCCGAAGCGGATCGTGACCGCGTCGGCCGCGACGCTCGTCCGCATCCGCAGCGTCGCGAGGGAAAGCGCGACTAAGATCAGGAGCGCGGCTACGCCGTAGAGCAGCGGACCGAACCCCTGCGCCTCCTCGTAGAAGGTCGCTCCCGTCATCGACCGAGCAGCTCCTTCATGCGGCTGCCGAGATCCGCGGGAGAGCGCACCACGGAGACTCCCGCGCCCTCGAGCGCCTTCACCTTGTCGGCCGCCGTTCCGCGTCCCCCGGCGATGATCGCTCCCGCATGGCCCATCCGCCTTCCGGGGGGAGCCGTCTGCCCGGCGATGAACGCGACGACCGGCTTCTTGAAATTTCCGGCGATCCAGCACGCCGCCTCTTCTTCCGCCGAGCCGCCGATCTCGCCGATCAGAATCACCGCCTCGGTTCCGGGGTCCTCACGGAAGGCGGCCAGGCAGTCGATGAAACTCGTGCCGTTGACGGGATCGCCTCCGATCCCGATCACCGTCGACTGACCCAGATCGAGCTTCGTGAGCTGGTCGACCGCTTCGTACGTGAGAGTGCCGGAGCGCGAGATGACGCCCACGGCGCCGGGCTTGTGAATCCTTCCCGGCATGATGCCGATCTTGCACTCGCCCGGAGTGATGATTCCGGGGCAATTCGGACCGATCAGTCGCACGGGGACGCCTTCCGCCGCCCTCCGCGCGAGGGCCGCCTTGACCCGCACCATGTCGTTGGTCGGGATCCCCTCCGTGATGCAGGCGATCACGCCGACTCCCGCATCCGCCGCTTCGACCACCGCATCGGCCGCAAACGGCGGCGGCACGAAAATCATCGAAGCGTTGGCGCCCGTCTCTGCGACCGCGGACGCCACGGTGTCGAACACGGGAATCCCTTCGTGGATCGTGCCGCCCTTGCCCGGGGTCACGCCCGCCACGACGGCAGTGCCGTACTCGCGGCACGCGAGCGCGTGGAAGCTGCCTTCCCGGCCGGTCAGCCCCTGCACGAGGAGCCGCGTTTCTTTCCCGACCCAGATCAACGGACCGCCTCGACGACTTTCTTCGCGCCATCGGCGAGGCCGTCCGCCGGGGTGATCTTCAGCCCGGAGTCGCGGAGGATCTGCTTTCCGAGATCGACGTTCGTGCCCTCGAGCCGGACCACGACCGGGAGGGAGAGGCCCATCTCGCGGACCGCCGCGACGACACCGTTCGCGATGATGTCGCAGCGCATGATCCCTCCGAAGATGTTGATCAGAACGCCGCGTACGTTCGTGTCGGAGAGGATGATCCGAAACGCGTTCTTGACCTGCTCTTCGTTGGCGCCTCCGCCGACGTCGAGGAAGTTGGCGGGCTCTCCGCCCGCGAGCTTCACGAGGTCCATCGTCGCCATCGCGAGGCCCGCCCCGTTCACCATGCAGCCCACGTTTCCGTCGAGCTTGATGTAGTTCAGGCCGAACTTCGACGCTTCCACCTCGAGCGGATCTTCTTCCGAGAGATCCCGCATCGCCTTGACATCCGCGTGGCGGAACAGCGCGTTGTCGTCGAACGTCATCTTCGCGTCGAGCGCCAGGACGTCGCCGGCCTTTGTGACCAGGAGCGGGTTAATTTCCAGCAACGACGCGTCGGTCTCGAGATACGCCCGGAAGAGCGCCGGCATGAACGCGATGCCCTTTTTGAAGCTTTCGCCGGAGAGCCCGAGCGCGAAGGCCAGCTTTCGCGCCTGGAACGGGAACATCCCGAGCGCCGGGTCGAGCGTCTCCCGGACGATCGCCGCGGGGTCCTTCGCGGCGACCTCCTCGATCTCCATTCCGCCCGACTTCGACGCCATCATCGACGGGAGTCCCCGTCCTCGGTCGAGCGTGACCGAGAGGTACAGCTCTCGATCGATGTCGAGCGCCTCTTCGACCAGCACCTTCTGCACGATGCGCCCCTCGGGGCCGGTCTGCGCGGTGACGAGCGTCATGCCGAGAATTTTCGTCGCGAACTCGTACGCCTCCTCCGGCGTCTTCGCGACCTTCACCCCTCCGCCCTTTCCGCGGCCTCCCGCATGGATCTGCGCCTTGACGACGGCGCGGCCGCCGAGACGCTTCGCGATCTGGCGCGCTTCCTCGGGGTCGTCGGTCACTTCGCCGCGGGGAATGGGAACCCCGTAGCGGGCGAGGAGGGACTTGGCCTGGTATTCGTGGACTTTCATTTTCAGCTCTCAGCTGTCAGCTGTCAGCTCTCAGCGAGCCGAGCCACGGGAACTTATCAGCGAACGGGCAATTTCCAACACTCGAAGGTGTTCCGTTGCCCTGCTTTCACCGACACTCTGGACTTTCGAGACCCGCAGAGCGTCGGAAGAGATCGGCCGAAAACTGAAGCTGAAGGCTGACAGCTTCCTAGGTCCCGAACAGTTTCCTGATCCCGTGTCGGGTCGTGGCCCCGTACATTTCCGCAATCGCGGTGGTCAAGGGTATCGACTTCGGACAGGCGCGGACGCAATTCTGCGCATTGCCGCAGTCATCGATGCCGCCTTCCGCCATCAGGGCCTCGAGGCGCTCGGCGGCATTCATCGCTCCCGTCGGATGGGAGTTGAAGAGTCGCGCCTGGGCGATCGGAGCCGCCCCGATGAAGTTCGACCGGCCGTTGACCTGCGGGCAGACGTCGAGACAGTTTCCGCAGGTGATGCACTTCGAGTACTCGTAGGCCTGCTGACGCTCGGGCTCCGGCATGCGGGGACCGGGCCCGAGATCGTAAGTCCCGTCGATCGGGATCCATCCCCTGATGCGCTTCAAGGACTCGAACATCACACCGCGATCGACCGAGAGGTCGCGCTGCACCGGGAACTTTGCCATGGGCTCGAGACGGATCGGCTGCTCGAGGGAGTCGATCAGCGCCGTACAAGCCATCCGGGACACGCCGTTGATCCGCATCGCGCAGGAACCGCAGATCTCCTCGAGGCACGCGCGGTCGTACACGACGGGAGACGTCGGCTTTCCGTCGCGCGTCTTCGGATCCTTGGCGGCTTCCATGAGCGCGGAAATGACGTTGTGCCGCGGCCGGTAAGGAATCTCGTAGTCCTCCCAGTAAGGCGAAGACGTCGGCGTGTCCTGGCGTTTGACGCTCAAGCGAATGCTGGACGGCATGGCTATCCTCGAATCCCCACTTTCATCGATTCACGGTATACGTTGACCGCGGAGTACCGCGGCCGTCTCGCTCCCGGTGCTCGCTTCGCTCCCGTCTCCGGCCCATCAATACTTTCGCGCTCGCGGCTTGATCAAGGTCGTGTCCACGGGGAGATAGCTGATCTTCGGCCCTTGAGCCGAGTGCTCCGCGATGGTCGTCCTGAGAAAATTCGCGTCGTCCCGAGGGAGCGCGTTCTCTTCGGTCACGCCCTTGCCCAGATCCTTCACCTTGAAATGCGCGCCGCGCGACTCGTCGCGCATCAGCGCCCCACGCGTCATAACCCGCGCGATCACGAGCATGTTCCGGAGCTGGTTGATGAAAGAGATCTCGCGGTTAGCGAAGCCGGAGCGATCGGTGAGGCCGACGTTCTTCCAGCGCCCTTCGAGCTCCTGCAGCTTCGCCTCGGTTTGCTTCAGCTTCCCGTTCTCGCGCACGACGGTGACGTTGTCGGTCATCCAGTCGCCCATTTCCTCCGCGAGTACGTGCGGGTTCTCGGGGCCGGACGCGTTGGCGAGCCGCGCGAATTCGCCATCCCAGCGCTTCTTCGCTTCCGCAAAGGCTCCCTCGGCGGGCGGGAGTTTCGAGGACGTCTCGCGTCCGTAACGGACCATCGCGGGGCCGCCGATCTTGCCCGCGTAGAGGCAGGACACGAGGGAATTCGCGCCGAGCCGGTTCGCCCCGTGAATGGAGAAGTCCACCTCTCCCGATGCGAAGAGCCCCGGAACGTTCGTCGACTGGTTCTTCGGGGACGTCTCGTCGAGGGCCCCGGTCGACTCGTTCTTCGCAAACTGCACCCAGAGG
>JBBQDF010000245.1:0-4923 GCA_038319475.1 Thermoanaerobaculia bacterium | reverse complement strand
GGTGAAGCCCTGGCTGATGGCCCACAGGCCCGCCGATTCCGGCGTGATGGCGATTTCTTCAGGAGAGTCGGCACCATGGACGATCTTCGCGAGAAGCCCGAGTGCGGGTCCGCGGGCCTGCGCTCTTCGACGAGCGCTTTGAACGAGCAGCGCCCCCGCTCGTCGCGGTCGAGGTACCGCGCGCCGGGCGCATCGAACCCCGTCGCCGTCTCCCGTTCCTGAATCACGGCGACCTCAAACGGTTCGACGAAGAGGATCTCGGCCGACCGATCGAGCAATCGGCGAACGAGCCACGCGGTTGCAGTCCGATTCACGTGAATCCGCTTTCGCGTGACCCACTTCACTTCGTTGCCACCTTCGAGAGGGCCGCCTTGATTCCCTCCGCGACCTTCTCCGGGGTTCCGACGCCCCAGAAGTGGAGGAAAAAGAGCCGCGGGCTCTCGCGGAGCATGTGCGAATGAAGCGCCGTCACATCGATGCCGCGCGCGTGAAGCTCATGGATGACCGGACTGATCTCGTCCGCGATCAGAACGAAGTCCCCTGTCGTTGCAACCCGGGCGCCCACCGTTTCGAAGTTCACGGCGATGCCCATCCCCATCGAGGCCGGGACCTCCATGCCCGCATCGGAGATCGTTTCGGCTCGCGGGATCGAGAACTGGAGGACCCGGCCTGCCAGCGCGCCCTTTCGGCCGAGCACGTCCTGCACCGTCTGGAATGTCTTCTCCTGCTCCGGACCCGGTTTTGCGGCGGCTCCCGCGGCCATCGGCGTCGCGCTGCGGCCGAGCGCACTCCGGAGCGCCTGAGCGAGCGCCGCGGGCTCGCCTTTTCCGTGGTAGTGGACGTACAGGACGCGGGGACTCTCGTTGATCAGGTGATTGTGAATCGCCAGGATCTCGAACCCGGCGCCCTCCAGGGCCCGGACCACCGGGGCGACCTCCGGCCCCAGGAGGACGAGATCCCCCATCGCGTGGGCCTCGCCCGCATTCGTCTTCTGAAACGCTCCCCACGAGCCGAGCGCGAGCGCCGGTTCGACGGGGACTTCGGCGATCGAGACCTTGAGATCCGTCCGCGGCCAGGAGAACCTGTGAACATTGCCCGGCAGGTCCTTCCCGGGCTGGCCGAAGACGCTGTCGACCGCATCCCACGCGCTCTCCGGCGGCGGGGCGGCGCCGATCGCGACCGAGAAACAGAGACCGATCGCGAGTCCGACAGGTGATGTTCGATTCATGAGCGTGCCTCCTTGAAAACTCCTCGGTGCCGGATGCGGAACGACTGGTACAGCTCGTCAAAAAGGAACATGCCGCGCGCGAGGCGCGACCGGTCATCGGGATTCGTCAGGATCAACCCCTTCAGGACGAGCTCCACTCCCGGCGCCTCGGGCCGGCCGAATTTACCGTCCTTGAGATCGATGTCGTGGACCACTTCGGCGATCTCCGCGAGCGCCCTGTCTCGCGGGCTCGCACGCGCCATCAAAGTCTCGAACGTGCAACGGTCGCCCTCGTGGGTGAAGTGACCCCCGGGCAGGTCGAAGGAGATCTCGCCCTCCCGCGGGCTGCTCTCCCGCGTATCGAAGAATCGGAACCGCGCCCTCGCGTCCACGAATCGGCGCACGAGCCACGCGCACGCGATGCGATCCACCTGAATTCCGCGCCGGGTCACCCACGTGCGTCCGAAGAGATCCCCCGCGGCCGTCGCGGCGGGGCGGGAACGCGCCTGCGTGTCGATCCTGGCGAGCAGGCGTTCGACGACCGCACGGCGTTTCGTGCCGAAGAAATCGTTGCGCGCGATCTCTTCGAACCGGCTCCGCGCGGCGTGGAGCGATGCCGAGGCGTCCTCGCGATCACTCCCTGCGCGTGCCTTCCACGCCCGGAGCTTCTCCGCGAGCGCCTCGTACTCGGCGTCACGCTCCGATTGGAACCGCTCGAGCAGCAACGCCTCTGTCGCGCGATCGAGAAACGTGGCGTCGCAGACATATGCCTCGCCGCCTCCTTCCCGGCAATCCCGCGCAATTGCCTGAAGATTTTCCAGGCAGT
This sequence comes from Thermoanaerobaculia bacterium, assembly GCA_038319475.1. Classification (GTDB taxonomy): domain Bacteria; phylum Acidobacteriota; class Thermoanaerobaculia; order UBA5066; family Gp7-AA6; genus JALYUA01. Next base: position 2,890 of record JBBQDF010000245.1, on the reverse strand, counting down.
CGGGCCGGCGGGGAAGCGCATACACCGCCCGTTTGAGGGGGACGGACCCCGAACGAGCCAGTCGCTCCCGGATTTTCGCGCGGAAATACAGAGGCCGCGGCGGCAGCTGGTGGATCAGGAGATACCAGGCTCGGGCCCGATCGCGCGCCCCGCCGGAAGCCGTCAGAAAGACGCCTCGAGCTCTCGCCCGGCGTGCGCGGGAAGAAAGGCGACGGCCCAGGCGGTCCCAGCGAGCCCGAGAAGGCCGGCGGCGAAGAACGTGAGGCTCGGCCGGATCGTCCAGAGAGCTCCTCCGACCGCGGCCGCGCCGGCGACGGCGAATCCGCGGGCAGCGTAGTACGCGCCGACTGACCTGCCGCGGGTGCGGGTCGGGGAAAGCTCGACGATCAGAGCTTTTCGCGCGGGCTCGCCGATCTCCCGCAGGCCTCCGATCACGTATGCCGCGGCGAGATGCCAGTAGGATCGCGACACGACGACCGCGAAGGGGAACAGGGCGAAGAAGAAGAAGGTGAGCACGACAAAGGGCTTCTTTTCGACGCGGCCGGCGAGAGCGGCGGCCGGGAGATACGAGACGATCGCCGTGAGCATCTGGATCGAGATCAGGAATCCGAACCGCGCGGGAGAGATCCGAACGATCTCGAGCGCCCAGATCACCAGGAAAACGTCCGGGAGGCCCTCGCACAGGCGGACCAGACAGTCGGCGGCGAGCAGCCGGCGGAGCACGGGATGGAGCCGCGTCTTTCCGAGCTCGATCGGCGATACGGGGCCGGGAGCGGCCCGCGGGGGAGGACGCCGGAACGCCGGATGCAGCCCGACCAGCATCGCGGCGGAGAGCGCGATCGAGATGGCGAACCCTGTGCGCATTCCGCGCGCCATCCCGAGCCTCTCGATCAGCATTCCCCCCAACGGCGGCGCCACGACGATCGGGAGCCGCTTCAGGATCGCCTGGACGGTGAACGCGACCGTTCTCCGGGAGCCCGTCAGCTCTTCCCCGATCACAGCGAAGGTCGCGGGGAGGCCGAGCGACTTCCACGCCATGACGAGAAAGAGCCCGAAGAAGATCCCCGCGGCCGATGACCACACGAGGTACACGACGAAGCCCAGGGTCGTCAGGCCGGCGAATGCCAGAAGCGCGCGCCGGCTTCCGAGCCGGTCGGAGAGGACGCCGCCGGGATACGCGTACGCGGCGTCCAGCAGGTCGGCGAGAGTGCCGAACGCGCCGACCGCGAGGGCGGATGCGCCGAGGGCGCGGAGGTAGGCCGGAAGGTACCGGGACCAGAGCTCCTGCCCGATTCCGAAGACGAAGAGCCCCGCGGCGAGCGCGGTAACTCCCGGCTCGAATCCGAGTCTGCGCTTCCAACCCGCGCGCTCCACGGGTTCGATATAGCATGTGATAGACAAAAAACCAAATGCTAGATGAGGACGTTCCCAACAGCTCGCAACAGCTCGCGTTTGATCGGAAACGGGGCTGACCACGGGGACGTCCGTCCACCCGTCCGTCGCGCCCCCTTTTTTTTTCAGCGGATCGCCGCCGGAGATTCGTCTGGCGCACCGCGTCGCAATCGGCCTCCGATTCAGGCAAGGCGGACCGCAAAGGGAGGCGGGCTTGAAACTTTCGCGGAAGTCAAGCAAGACAATGTGCGGGGGCCTCTTCTCGCGCGCTCTCGTCTGGCCGACGATCAGTCCGCCGCAATGGGTTCCGATCCTGGTAGAGCCAGTACGTCGCGTCCGGACTGTATGTGCCGGAGATAGTGGTCCTCGACCCACCTCCACACCACCGGGATGCGCGCGGCGTTGGACCGTCCGTCGAACGCGTCAAGCCCCGTCCCGGATGAGAGAAGGATCGCGGTGGGCGGCCGCTTTTCCAGGTCGTGGATGACCTCGCGCTCGAAAGGGGCCATCAGAGGCACCTGGTAAAAGCGCGTCGGGTTCACGCGATCGAGGAAGAAATAGAGCCCCGGTCGGTTCGAGAGATCGAGTATCGGGCCGGCCGGCGCGTAATGGGCCACGAGCGACGCGAGCCGATGCAGCTCGTCGGCTTCTGCGCGAGGAACTCGGATTCCGCCGCCGCGGAGATCACTCAGGCGAACGCAGTCTCCGCAATCGGAGATGCGGCTTCGGAAGCGGATGGCCTGGGAGATGAGGGCCTGGCTCTTCGGAAGGCCTCCGAAAAGCGCCGCAATGACCACGACCGCTATGGCGGCGGCGATGCGATACCGCCGCGCGACGGGTTTTCCGCTCAGAACCGCAAACCAGGCGGCGAGCAGCGCCGGGGCGACCAGTGCGTTGCCCGCTTCGTGGTGAGACCGGCCGAACACGTAACGAAAACAGAGGGCGCACGTCAGAAGCGTCGCGGCACCCCGCAGGACGGCCGCGGGGCGCCCGTCTCTGCGCATTGCCGCGAGCAGAAGAACGCCACAGATCAAAACGCACAGTGGGATCAGGTAGAGCCGCGCGGCGAGCATGGGTCCGGCCGGCTCCAGAATCGCGGGGACGAAATCCCGCCCGTGACGCCAGCTTTCCGCCACCGTAAGGGGTCGGGGGAACGGAAGTCCCCACGCGGAGAGGACGTTGCCGGGGAGATCCCGGAACGACGTTCGAAGAAATGGCTCGAGCGCTCCCTCGATCTGCAGAGCGGCGGCGACCGGTAGCGCGACAACGGCGGCGCCAACCAGAAACTCCCGGATTCGAAGGATCGGGCCGCGACTTCGGCCGATAACCGCCGCGGCGGCGACACCGACCGCTTCCGCCGCCACCACAAAGCTCCCGAAGTCCAGGGCGTACAGAACACCGGCGATGGCGAGCGCGCCGGCGAGGGCCGCCGGTAACCGGCGTCGCCTTTCATCGATGGCCCACAGGAACGCGGCCAGTCCCAGAAGCGGGAGGACGG
>JBBQDF010000244.1:0-4932 GCA_038319475.1 Thermoanaerobaculia bacterium | reverse complement strand
GCTCGACGTGATCGCGGATCTTCGCGTCCGGCCAGCGGTCGAGCCCGTCGTGCCATCCGACGTGGTCCCAGCCGTGGACGCCGGTTTCGTGCCCCGCCTCGGCGACCGAGCGGATCTCTCGCGCGCACCGCTCCCCGATCGGCGGCGCCGGCAGGAGCGTCCCGTAGAGCATCGTGGGAAAACCGTAGAGCGACGCGGCGCGGCTCTTCCACATCTTGCGGAGAAACCCGCGCCGCGTAAACACCCGGCGCGCGGCAACTCCCGACCGGTCGGGGCCGAGCGTGAAGAAAAACGTGGCGCGTATGCCTCGCCGGGCGAAGACGTCCAGCAGCGCGGGGATCCCTTCGCGTGTTCCGACGAGAGTGTCGCAGTCCACCTTCAGCGCGACGCGGCGGACCGCGGGAGCGGCGGCCGGCGGCGAGGTCAACCCCGGGCCGGTCGCTTGTCGAGGTAGAACGCGACGGTCCTGCGGATCGCCTCCTCCATCGGAACGCGCGGCTCCCATCCCAGGATCTCCTTCGCGCGCCTGACCGAGGGCACGCGCGTCAGGATGTCCTGGTACCCCTCGCCGTAGTATTCGCCCGAAGAGACCTCGACGATGGGAGTCCGCCGGGCCTTCTCGCCGAAATTGGGATGTGCGGCGACCGCCGCGACAAGGGCTTCGGCGAGCTGGCGCACGGACAGGTCGTTGGCGGGATTCCCGATGTTGAAGATCCCACCGTCGGCGACGCCGTTTCGATTCTCGAGGATCTTCATGAGGCAGTCGATGCCGTCGGAGATGTAGGTGAAGGAGCGCCGCTGGGTCCCGCCGTCGACGAGCTTGATCGGCTGCCCGTAGAGGATGTTGTGGAGAAACTGCGTCAGGACGCGGCTCGAGCCTTCCTTCGGCGAATCGATGTCGTCTAAATGCGGCCCCATCCAGTTGAAAGGCCGGAAGAGCGTGAATTTCAGCCCGTCCGTCCCCATGCCGTACGCCCAGATGACGCGGTCGAGGAGCTGCTTCGAGCAGGAGTAGATCCACCGCTGCTTGTGGATCGGCCCGTAGACGAGCGTCGAGCGCTCCTCGTCGAACTCGGGGTCGGGGCACATTCCGTACACCTCGGAAGTCGACGGAAACACCACGCGCTTCTTGTAGCGGACGGCCTGCTTGACGATCCGCAGGTTTTCCTCGAAGTCGAGCTCGAAGACCGCGATCGGATTGCGGACGTAGGCCGCGGGTGTCGCGATCGCGACCAGAGGCAGGACGACGTCGCACTTCTTGACCTGGTATTCGATCCACTCCTTGTTGATCGCGATATCGCCCTCGAGATACGTGAAGCGGGGATGCCCGAGAAAAGGCGCAATCTTGTCGCTGCCGATGTCGAGGCCCGAGACTTCCCAGTCGGTCGTTCCGAGGATGCGCTCGGTCAGCGCGTTGCCGATGAAGCCGTTGACACCCAGGATGAGCACCCTCACCGGGTCACCGTTTCCGCTTTGAATCGGCGCGCTTCCATCTCGTCCTCTCCGTCCCGCTGCAGCGCGAGGACCTCGACGTATCGGTCGTCGCCACACGCGACGTACAGGCGGCCGGCCTCGATCCGGATCTGCCCGGGGAAGTTGTCGTGCGCGCCGAGATTCGGCAGCGCGGTTTTCCAGAGCGTGGTCCTGCCGCCGAAAATGTCGGTGAAAGCCCCGGGCCACGGATGCGTGACCGCCCGCACCAGGTCGTGCACCTGCTTCGCGCTCCACGACCAGTCGATCCTGCCGTCTTCGGGAGTCCGGCGCGGAAATTTCGTCGCGCGCGCCTCGTCCTGCGGGATCCGCGGCGCCCGACCCGTCTCGAGCTCCTCGAGACGGCGCGTCAGCACGGTGACGGCCGCCGCGGTGACCCGCCGCTGGACGTCGAGCGCCGTGTCGTCGGGCCCGATCGGTACCGCCTCCTGGTCCACGATGTCGCCGGCGTCCGCCCGCGACGTCATCACGTGCAGTGTCGCGCCGGTTTCCGTCTCCCCCTTCAGCACGGCCCAGTTCACGGGCGCGCGGCCGCGGAACCGCGGCAGGAGGGAACCGTGGATGTTGAACGCTCCCCGCGGCGGGAGCCGGAGAACCGCTTCGGGGAGGAGCCCGCGGTAATAGAACGAGAACAGCAGATCGGGAGCCGCCGCCCGCACGCGCTCGAAGACCTCCGGGGAACGGGGATCTTCGACGATGTCGGGTTCGATCCCGCGCGACCGCGCGAGCGCGGCGACGCTCGGGAACCACTGCGCCTCCGCTGGACTGTCGGCGTGCGTCGCGACCAAGACCACGTCGCGCCCCGCGTCGAGCAGCGCCTGCAAACAGGCGTGCCCCGTATCGGAGTACGCGAAGACGGCGATGCGGCTCAACGCCGGACCGCCGGGGACCCGTCGGCGGCAGAGGGGGGGGCGAGCGCCTGTCTCGGGCCCACGGGAGAAGGGACCTCCCCGCGCAGGCCCCAGGCGCGGCGCACGGAGAACCGGGGACGCCCCCGCACCTGTTCGTAGATGCGTCCGACGTACTCGCCCACGATACCGAGCCCGGCCATGGCGATCCCGAGGAGCGTGAACAGAATGGCGAACAGGGTGAAGACGCCCTCGACCTCGGCTCCCACGATCAGCCGCCGGGCGAAGAGAAAAAGGCCGAAGGCGACGCCGCCGAGCGCGACGAACATCCCGAGGATCCCGAAGAGCTGAAGCGGGACCGAGGAGAAGCCGGTCATCAGATCGAAGTTCAGGCGGATCAGACGGTACAGCGAGTAGGCGGATTCGCCCCCGGTCCGGGGCGCGTGCGCGACTTCGATCTCCGTCGGGTTGCGCGCGAAGCTCTGTCCGAGCGCGGGAATGAACGTCGCCGCTTCCTCGGTCTGATTGATCTCGTCGACGACGTCGCGCGAATACGCGCGCAGCATGCAGCCGAAGTCCGTCAGGCGCATGCGCGTGATCGCGACCGTGACGCGGTTGACCACGTGCGACGCGAACCTCCGCGGGAACGAATCCTGCCGCGACACCCGCACGCCCCCGACGACGTCGTAGCCCTCTTCCACTTTCGAGAGAAGCTTCGGGATCTCTTCGGGCGGGTTCTGAAGATCTGCGTCCAGAGTGACGACCACGTCTCCCGTCACGTCCCGGAACCCCGCCAGGATCGCCGGGTGCTGCCCGAAGTTGTGCGAGAGCTCCAGCACGCGGACCACGTCCGGCCGGCGGGCCGCCCAGGCTTTCAGGATGTCGAGCGAGCGGTCGCGGCTGCCATCGTCGACGACGAGGAGCTCGTAGGGCCCGGCGAGGCCATCCATCACGGCGAGCGTGCGCCGGAAGAACTCGTCGAGGTTCGCCTGCTCGTTGTAGACGGGAACGACGATCGAGACCTTCATCGGATGCGGCGGATGGACGGCATTTGGCGCCACGATCTTAAGCTCTCGGCTCTCGCCTCTCGGCTGTCAGCTTTCAGCCAGAGACCCGGACTCACGCCCGGAAAGCCTCGAGCACGTCGCGGATCGCCTCGATCGCGTCGTCCTGGTCGTCGTCTGTGAGGCCCGGGAAGAGCGGCAGCGAGACGATGCGCTCCGAAACGAAATGCGCCTCGGGGAAATCGTCCGGCCGCCAGCCGAAGCGCTCCGCGTAGTAGGAAAACTCGTGCGCCGCCGTGTAGTGGAGCCCGGTCCCGATGTTGCGCGCCTTCAATTCCGCCATGAACTCGTCGCGCCCGATCGTCAGCCGGTCGACGTCGACGAGCGGCGTGTACAGGTGCCACGCGTGGCGGACGGGGTAGGCAACGCGCGACGGAAGAATCAGCCCGGCGACCCCGGCGAGGGCCGCGTTGTAGCGTCCCGCCAGACGCTCGCGCTCGACGAGAAACCCTTCGAGCTTCCTCAGCTGATGGAGCCCGAGCGCCGCCTGGATGTCCATCATGTTGTACTTGAAACCCGGCAGCGCGACGTCGTACCGGGGACTCCCCGCCTTCGCAAACCTCTTCCAGGCCTCGCGGTCCATCCCGTGGAACTTGAGAAGCGAGGCCTTCTCGAAGACCTCCTCGTCGGAGGTGACCACCATGCCGCCTTCGCCGGTCGTCATGTTCTTGTTCGGGTGGAACGAAAAAACCGAAGTCGTCGGAAACGATCCGATCTTCCGCCCTCTGTACTCGGAGCCGACGGCGTGCGCCGCGTCTTCGAGCACCGCCAGACCGCGCCGGGCGGCAATTTCCAGGATCGGGTCGAGGTCCGTCGCCTGGCCGACGTAATGGACGGGAACGATGGCCTTCGTCCGCGGAGTGATCTTCTCTTCAATCTTCTCCGCCCGGATGTTCAGAGTCGCGCGGGCGATGTCCACCAGCACCGGCACCGCGCCGCAGTGCACGATGGTGTTGAGCGTCGCGACGAAGGTCATGGGAGTCGTGATGACCTCGTCCCCGGGGCCGACACCGAGAGCCAGGAGCGCGACGTGGAGCCCGCCCGTGGCAGACGACACCGGGACCGCGAATCGCCCCCCGACGTACTCCGCGAACTCGGCCGTGAACCGCTCGACCTTCGGGCCCGTCGTGATCCAGCCGGACTTCAGCGTGTCGATGAGCTCGGCGATCTCCTCATCCCCGATGGCGGGGCGCGCGAACGGCAGGAACTGCTCTCGCATGGGCGTCGATTCTAGCTACACGGTCGATAATGCATTCGGAGCTGACCCTTCCCGGGCAGCCGTCCTTCGTCCTACAGTTGCAGGCCTCGCGTTGGGAAGGGGCGGAAAGACGTCCGTCGCGCGCGAGCCCGATTCAGGGACACGTCTGGAGTGCAGCCGCGTCCGTCACTGCCGGCGCGCTCTCGCCGATGTAGTTGAAATAGATCCTGCTCGACCCTCGCGCTCCGTCTACCACCTCCAGGCGATACCCCACGTTCGTCGTCGCGGCCGCGAAGATCCAGTAGCGGTCATTTAAGCTGCAGCCGTTCAA
>JBBQDF010000243.1:0-4939 GCA_038319475.1 Thermoanaerobaculia bacterium | reverse complement strand
TCCACGACATCGATCTGGACGTCCGGGAGGGCGAGCTCGTGTGCATCCTCGGCCCGTCCGGCTGCGGGAAGTCGACGCTGTTGAACATTGTCGGCGGCTTCCTGACCCCGACCGCGGGATCCGTCACGATCGACGGGGAGCCCGTCACCGGTCCGGACCCGCGGCGCATCTTCGTGTTTCAGGAGCGGGGCGTCTTTCCCTGGCTCACGGTCGAGGGAAACATCGGCTTCGGACTCGGGCGCCTGCCGGCGGCGCAACGCCGCGCCCGGATCGCGCATTACGTGCGCCTCGTCGGCCTCGACGGCTTCGAGAGCGCGTATCCGCAGGAGCTCTCCGGCGGAATGAAGCAGCGCGTCGAGGTCGCGCGCGCGCTCGCGGTCAACCCCGACATGCTGTATTTGGACGAGCCGTTCGGCGCCCTCGATTCGATCACGCGCCTGGTGATGCGCTCGGAGCTCCTCCGCATCTGGGAGGCCGAGAGAAAGACGATCCTCTTCGTCACGCACGACATCGACGAATCCGTGCAGCTGGCCGATCGCGTCATCGTGATGTCCGCCCGGCCCGCGACGATCCGCCGCGTCGTCACGATCGACCTTCCCCACCCCCGAGACCTCTCCTCGCGCCGATATCTGGAATTGCGCGACGGAATTCTCGAGGAGATCGGCCTCGCGCACAGGATCTGACGGCCCGTGACGACGCGACGGTTCGAGCGCATCCTGTGGCCGGCCGTGACGACCGCGCTGCTCCTGATCGTCTGGCACCTGGCGGTGAGATGGACGAAGACCTCCATCTTCCCCTCCCCCGCTGAGGTCGCGCGAGGATTTGGAGAGCTGGCTCGCCGGGGCGTCCTCCTCCGCTACGCCGCGAACTCGCTCTTCCGCGTCGGCGCGGGCTACGGGCTGGCGCTCGCCCTCGGGATTCCGACGGGCCTCCTGCTGGGCTGGTCGCCCGCCGGGGCCCGAGCCGTCAATCCCGTGATTCAGCTCCTGCGGCCGATCAGCCCTCTCGCGTGGATTCCGGTGTCGATCGTCCTCTTCGGCATTTCGAATTTTGCGACTGTCTTCCTGATCTTCCTGGCTTCCTTTTTTCCGATCGTCGTCGCGACCATGAACGGGGTCCGTGGAATCCCCGCGATGTACCTGCTCGCCGGCCGTAACTTCGACCTCTCTCCCGTTGGCCGCCTGTGGCGGGTCATGCTGCCGGCCGCGCTTCCCCAGGTGCTGACCGGCCTCCGACTCGCGCTCGGGATCGCGTGGCTGGTCGTGGTCGCCGCGGAAATGATCGCGGTCGATTCGGGCCTCGGCTACCTGGTGATCGATTCCCGCAACGCGGGCAAGCGGTACGACCTGGTTGTCGCGGCAATGATCTCGATCGGCCTCATCGGCGTCGCGCTGAACTTCGGAATGAGGCGCATCGAGCGGCTTCGGTCCGTCCGGTGGGGCTTCCGCGCGGCATGAGGGCACCGACTCCGAACCGGCCGCTTCCCCCGCGCCGCGCCCGCGTGGGGCGTCGTCTGGCCGCAGGCGCGGTCCTGTGGACGGCGGCGCTCACCGCCGCGCATTTTTCGTTGAACGTCGACTGGTCCGCGATCGTCAACGAGCGGCTCCCCGCGGCGCAGCGCAAGTTGAATGTTGCCTACATTCCCGTGACCTGCCACCTCGCCTGTCCCGTGACCGATTTCATCTCGCGCTATTCGCTCTCCGGAAACCTCTTCATCCCCCGAATGTTCCAGGGCTTCCCGGAAATCAAGGAGGCGCTGATCTCCAACCGGATGCAGGTCGGATTCATGGTCGCGCCGATGGCGATCGCGCTGAAGGCCCAGGGCGTCCCGATCCGGATCGTGTATCTCGGCCACCGTTACGGGAGCGCGGTCGTCGTGCAGAAGGACGGCCCGATCTCGAGCGTGAAGGACCTGCGAGGACGCATCATCGCCATCCCGAGCCGCTTCTCCGACGAGCGGCTCATCGTGTTCAAGGCGCTGAAGGCGAATGGAATCCCGCCGGAAAACGTGCGGATGATCGAAATGTCGCCCCCGGACGTCGCCGGAGCTCTGGCCGCGAAGGCGATCGACGCGTTCTCGATGGGCGAGCCCTATCCGTCTCAGGCGGAGATCGGCGGCTTCGGCCGGGTGCTCTTCCAGGCGCGCGAGTACTGGCCAGACTACATGTCGTGCGTCGTCGTCGTGCGCCAGGACGTCATCGACACACGCCCGGAGGCCGTGCAGGTACTCGTCGACGGGATCGCGCGGTCGGGCCTGTGGCTGGACGGAGGCAGGCCGCACCGGGAGCATGCGGCGGACTTCGTCGGGCGTTACTACTACCGCCAGCCTCCGGGACTTCTCCGGCACGCGCTGACCATGCCGCTCGACCGCGTCACCTACACGAGTCTCGCGCCGCGCGAGCCGGACTTCGACATGGTGCGCGATCTGATGATCGAAACGGGGGTCCTCGACCGGAAGATCCCCTTCGCCGAGTACGCGGACACCCGTTTTGCGGATGGCGCAGCGGGCCAGACGGCCTGGAAATACGAGCCCGGCAGCGGGAAGGCGGAGTAGGAGACTCCGCCCGGGGCTGGCTTGTCCACCGCGGCGGGTGAGGGTTCAGGACTCCGTCTTTTTTTGCGCGCGGGCGCGCCCGGTGCCGTCTCTGTCACCAGAACTTCAGGGTTTCCAGTGTACGGTCGCAGACATGTGCGCGTCCCCGTGCAGCGCCGGATGACGGGCGGCTGGCGTGATATTCTGAATTTGTCCGATTCGGGTCGGGGAGCGGGCACTGGGGCCCTCTCCGCCGGTTCGGCGAGAAAGCGGGGCACCATGGTCGAATACTTCATGAGGACATGGTTCTGCAGGCACTGCGGTCGTTCGAACACGACGCCCGTCGCTCTCGACGGACGCGTGACGTGCGAGTTCTGCAAAGACGTCATTCGCATTCAGCCAAGCCGCGACCGCGGCGGCGAGACGGAGAGCCAGCTCTCGCGCGTCGGGCCGACGAACCCGACGGGGGCGTAGAAGCCAGAATCATTTCGGGAAATCGGCGACTCGCCCACACGGGCCAGTCGCCGATTTCCGTCTCTCCCCGCACTGTCCTCGCCCGGACCCCCGCCCTGTCTCAGCGACTCACGCCTCCAGCAGCTTCCTCGATTTAATCTCGTTTAAGAGCGCCTCGATGCGCTGGTCCTTTTCCAGGGCGTCGAACCGGTCCTCGAGCGTGTCCGAGGACATCTCGCGGTAGGCGTCGTTCAACGCCTCGGCGCGGTCGACTTTTTCGCGCATCCGGTCGAACGTCTGCGAGCCGGCGCCGTCCGTCAAAGCGGTGTGGGCCTCCGTCGCCTTGAGTCCCGCCCTCGCGCGACGATGGCGCGCCACCAGAAGCTCGGCCTTCGAGCGTGCTTCGGCGAGCTTCTGATCGAGCTTCCCGAGCGCCGACCGCAGGCTGTCCACTTCTCCCCGCTGGTCGCCCACCTGCTGCTCGAAGCCTTCCGCCAGCGCGCGATAGCTCATCGCGCGCTCGAGCGCGGCGCGGGCGAGCTCGTCGTCTCCGGCCTGGACCGCGAGCTCCGCTTTGCGCATCCAGTCGGAGTTCCTGGTCTCCTGTTCCTTCTGCTTCCGCGCCAGCATGTGCTCGTCGGCGATCGCGATCGCGACCGAGGTCTTCACCTGGAGCAGCTGGTTCTGCATGTCGAGGACGACCTGCTTGATCATCTTCTCGGGGTCTTCCGCCTTGTCGATCAGGTCGTTCAAATTCGCCCGAAGCAGAGCCGCGACCCGTTCCAGAAGCGCCATGATCGGTCTCCTTTTTTGTTCCGTTACTTCGCGGGTGTCGCGGCGGTTGCCGTGGCCGCCGGCAGGCTCTTGTCCGTCATCGTCCGGATCTTGCCGAACAGATCCTTCATTTCGATTCCGGAGAGCGCTTCGAAAAGCGCCGGCACCTGCGCGGCGATTTTCGTCATGTCGCCCGTGATCTTGTGAACGCCGGCGCTGTCGCCGTTGCCGGTCGAGACGACGGTGATGCGATCCACTTTCGACAGCGGCTCCGACATGGCGCGGACGACCTCCGGCATGGAGCTCAAGAGCTTGTCCAGGATGCCCGCCTGGTTCCATTCCTGGTAGGCCTCGGCCTTCACGTTCATCGCCTTCGCCTCGGCCTCGCCCTTCTTGAAGATGATCTCGGCCTCGGCCTCACCCTGCGTGCGGATCCCGGCGGATCGCCCTTCGGCCTCGAGGATCAGCTTCTGCCGTTCCGCGGACGCGAGCGTTTCGATCCGCTGGCGCTCCATCTCCGCGCCTTTTAAGACCGTCGCGATCAGCTCCTTCTCGCGGCGGGAGATCTCCGCCTCCTGCACCTTCACCTGCTCCTGCTTCTCGATCTGCTGGATGCGGACGGCCTCCGCGATGACCTGCTGCTGCATGACGTTGCTCTGGATCTCGTACGCCTTGTCGGCCTGCGCCTGCTGGCGTTTGACGAGCTCCTGGTAGGTCGCCTTCTTGATGTCCATGTCGCGCTGCGCTTCGGCCTGCTTGGCCATCGAGAGCGTCTGCGCGAGCACGCGCTCCTGGTCGGCCTGCGCCGTGGCGACCGCCGCCGCGCGCTGCGCCTCCGCGCGCTTGATCGCCGTATCGCGCTCCGCTTCCGCGCTCGCGACGTCGGCGTCGCGCTTGATCCGGGCGATGTCGGGCCGGCCCATGTTGGTGATGTACTCGTTCTGATCCTTGACTTCCTTGATCGTGAACGAGATCACCTCGAGCCCCATCTTGTTCATGTCGTCGGCGCACGTGGAGCGCATCCGGTCGGCGACCATCTCGGGCTGCTTCACGATTTCTTCGACTGTGAGCTGGCCGATGATCCCGCGCAGGTGCCCCTCCATGACGAGCCGGATGAGTCCCTCGCGCTCTCCCGGCGTCTTCGTCAGGAACTGTTCGGCGGCGGTCTCGATCGACTCG
>JBBQDF010000242.1:0-4952 GCA_038319475.1 Thermoanaerobaculia bacterium | reverse complement strand
CGGGGATGACGGTGCTGGTGATCTGCCTCGTCGTGACGGTGTTCCTGTTCGTCCTCGCGCTCTGGCAGGGCGTGAACCGGACCCTGTCCGTCACCGCCTCTACCCGGAACATCCTGACGATGCGGGTGGGATCGCAGGCGGAGATGCAGAGCGTCGTGACTCGCGACTCCTACGAGTTGATCCGAGCCCTTCCCGGGATCGAGAGAAACGCCAAAGGAGAGCCCCTCGTGTCGCCCGAGCGCCTCACGCTCATCAACACCCCCCGTCAGGATGGGAAGAGCTCCAACGTCCAGATTCGCGGCGTCGGTCCGGTGGGGTTCGAGATGCGGCCGTCGCTCAAAATCGTCTCCGGCCGCGTCATGAACCAGGGCACGAACGAGGCGATCGTCTCGAAGAACCTCGCGACGCGCTTCTCCGGTATGAACATCGGCGACACGATCAAATCCGGGAGCTACCGGTGGGTCATCGTCGGCCAGTTCGACGCCTCGGGGAGCGCCTACGAGTCGGAGATCTGGGTGGACGTGAAGGACCTCCAGGCGCAATCCAAGCAGCCGATCTTCTCCTCCGTCTTCGTGCGCACGGGCGATCCGGAGGCGGCGGCGCGCTACATCGAGACGGTCAAGGGCGACCAGCGACTCAAGCTCGAGGGAAAGACGGAGAAGAAGTATTACGAGGAGCAGATGGTGACGGGCGCGCCGATCAGGGTTCTCGCGATCCTGGTCGGGCTCTTCACCGCGGTCGGGGCGTCCTTCGGCGCCATGAACACGATGTACGCGCAGGTCTCGGCCCGAACGCGGGAGATCGGGACGCTGCGCGCGATCGGTTTTTCGCGGCGGTCCGTCCTCGCCTCGTTCATCCTGGAGGCCCTCCTGCTCTGCGTCGCGGGCGGCGTCGCCGGCACGGCGCTCGCGTTCGTTCTGTTCAACCTGATCCTGACGAAGCCGACCGGCACCATGAACTTCCGAACCTTCTCGGAAGTCCTCTTCAACTTCCGCCTCACGCCGCCGCTCATCGCGGGCGGGATCGCGTTCTCCCTGGCCATGGGGATCTTCGGCGGCTTCTTCCCGGCCTGGCGCGCCTCGAGAATGAAGATCACGACGGCGCTGAGGGAAGTCTAAACCGTCGCTTCCGCTCTCTCCGGGACGTGCCGTTCGCCGCGCTGCGGCAAACGGCACCGGTGATCGAGAGACCTTGTGTCGGGGGAGAGGCTGGGTGACGGCGCACGCTCCTGATGCGGTTTCCTCGAGCGCGTGCCTAGGGCGGCCTGGGGCCGCAGAAGCTTTCGACGTCCAGGAAGTGAATCAGTCTGCCGTGCGGCGACAGGGCGTTGAAGCCCGGTGATCTGGCGTCGGCTCTATATCGAGAGCGGGCGTCCGGCTCGACTTCTATCCAGTCGATCCGGTTGCGACGGGCGACCTGGCAGAACTGTTCCCTCGTCCCGGCGCCGTAGAGGTCGATTAACTCGCGCTGCCGGCGGGCGACGTTGAAGCCAGCGGAAGCGACGAGCGAGGCCGTGCCCCGCTCGTCCGTGTCGTTGCCGAGGAAGAGCTTGCGGCCCGCCATGTGGAGTGCGTTCGATTCGAACGAGACGAAGGCGTCTCGCGGAGCGGTGTGCTCGCGGATGAGCCGCGTGAGCTCGATGGGGTACGGCGCATAGAGAACGGTGGCCTGACTTCGCCAGAAGGGCACGAGCTCGAGCACCCCCGAGAACGTCATGACAGCGATCGCCGCCGCCGCGGCGGTCAGACGTAGCGCGAGTCGCCGCGGCGAGCGCCAGATCTTCTCGACGAGGAAGAAGCCCGCCGCGACGTCCAGAAAGAGGCTCATGGGACGCAGCCACTTGTGGTTGTCGTAGACCGAGAGGGGAACGAGCTGCACGGAGTTGACGAGCAGGAACGTCGGGAAGAGGATCGAGGCGAGCGCGTCGCACAGGGGCCGCCTCCGGCGGTACGCGAGCACCAGGCCCGCCACGCCCAGCACGGCCTTGAATCCCAAACCATAGATCCAGTAACCGAGCGCGTGAAGGATCGAGAAAGGGGGCCCGCCGGGCATCGTCGAGAACGAAGGGTTCCAGCGGACGGCAGCGCGGCCGCCGGGGACGAACCACTCCGGGCGCGACACCCACGCGATCCACATCAGAAAGGCGCCGCCCGACAGCACCATTCCGGCGAGCACGGCCGCGGTTTTCCGCCGGTCGGGACTCGCGGCGAGGAGCCAGACGACCGCGAGACCGAGCGCGATCGTCGCGAACACGTGCCACAGCGCGAAAAGGCCGAAGACGACTCCCGCCGCCACGCAGTAATTCCGGGTCCAGCGGGCGCGGGTCGAAAGCAGGAGGACCGATGCGAGCAGGAACGCGGAAGCGAACACGAGCTGCCGCTCCTCCAGAAAGTAGAAGAGGTTGAACATCGTGCCGTTGTAGGCGAACGGGTTTCCGGGCACGAACGGGGCGAGGTAAGGATGGTCGCGCCGCGAAAGGAGGTCCGCGACGCCCAGGAGAGCCGGGCGTTCCCCGCGCGGCGCGAGCGCGTCGAAAAAGCGAAGGCTGCTCGATGTACAGGCGAAGAGCGCGGCGAGCATGCCGGACCCGACGCTGCCCGCGAGCTCCTCCGCGAAACCGGCGAGGAGACCGAGCAGCGCAAAGAGAGTCAACGCGCTGACCAGCAGGAACGCGGGCGCAAGGGGCACGCCGAACGCGACCGGGACGGCGCTCAAGAGATCGAAGAAGAAGTGGTAGGTCTCGGGCGCGCCCGCGAACGATTCGTTCTGCGCCGGGAAATTGTCTCCGAACGCGAAGTTCTGAACGATAGGCGCGTGGACGTTCAAGTCCCAGTACACGGGGCTGCGATAGAGCGCGCCGGGCGTCTGCGCCAGGTGCGGCCGGTAGAACAGGAAGGCGAAGACCGCGCAGCCGGCGAGGAAGAGAAGCTTCGCCAGCGTGTTCCGACGGAATCCGCCGGACGCGACGGCGCGGGCGGACCGGGCGGCGGAGCGGCGCATGGCGATGAGCGCGCCGAGTGCCACGGCCAGAACCGCCAGGGCCGCCTGGCGCAGGACCCCTTCGGTCCATGGGGCGAGCGCGATCGCGAGGACGTAAACCGACGTGGTCGCGGCGGCGGTCCCGAAAATGGAAGCCGTGAACCAGCGGGCGAGCCCCGAGCGCAGCAGGTCCGCCCGGTCGAGCGCGACGTACGCGACCAGCGCCGGCACGAGGAGAAACAGGACCGAGGCGATCACCGCGAGACCCGTCGCGGGGACATCGGCTGCGCCGGGATCCCGCTCAGTCGAACGAGTCCTGAAGGACCGGGACGACGTGAACGCGCCTCTTCCCGTCCGGCTCGTCGACGAGCGTCCCCCACGGCACGTCCGGGTCGTGCTCGAAGATGCAGAGCCACCCCTCCCGTGCCGCCTGGGAAAGAAGCCGGCGCTTGTTGTCGAGGAGCTCGACCGGGTAGAGGTCGTATCCCATGATCCACGGCAGCGGCACGTGGGCGGCGGTCGGGAGGGCGTCGGCGAAGTAGAACGCGGTCCGGCCCCCGGAATCGATGCGCACGGCCTGCATCCCCGCGTTGTGCCCCGGGAGAGGCACCACGCGCACCCCCGGCCGGATCTCGGCCTCGCCCTCGAGCGCCTCGAGCCGCCCCCTCGCGGCGTACGGTTCCCAGTCCCTCGGGTCGTAGGAGGCGCGATCGCGCTCGTGCGGCGCGCGCGCGTGGGCAAGCTCCCCGGACTGCACGTGGAGGATCGCATTTGAAAAAACAGGCACGGGGAAGCCGTCCTCGAGACGCGTTGCCCCGCCGGCGTGATCGAAGTGCAGGTGGGAAAGCACGAGAGCGTCCACGTCCCCGGCGCGAACCCCGCGGGCCGCGAGCGAGCCTGTCAGATCCGGAGGGTTGTCGATGGCGTAGATCTCCCGCTCGCGCGCCTGCCACTTCGTCCCGAGGCCGCTTTCCACCAGAACGGTGAAGCCGGGACCGCGCACGAGCAGGCAGTTGGTCGCGAGCGCGATCCGGTTCTTCTCATCCGCGGGAAACTTCCGCTCCCAGAGCACCTTCGGAACGACGCCAAACATGGCTCCTCCGTCGAGACGGAAGTTCGCGTCGCGCACGATATCGAGGCGCAGATCTCCAAAGCGCACACGCGAATGGTAGCGCGGGGGCTTTGCGGTGGCTGGAAATCGTGACGAAACGGGAATCGCGATCGAGACGTGCGGGTTGAACGCTCAACTCATGCGCCTGCGCTTTTTCGGCACGAAGGGATACGTCGACGCGAAATCGCGTTCGCATGCCGGCCACTCGGCGTTCACCGTCGAGGCGGCGGGTTTCCGGCTGTGGTGCGACTTCGGCGAGAACCGCCGCGGCCACCTCGCCAGGATCGCCCCCGACGCCATATTCGTGTCGCACGCGCATCCCGACCACGCGTGGGGCCTCGCTCACGGAACCGATGTTCCCGTGCTCGCTTCGGAGATCTCGCACGCGCTCACTTCCGATTTCCCGCTCGTAAGCCGGGTCCGCGCTGCGCCCGGGAGGGCCCAGGTCCTGGGACCGTTCCGCGTGACGACGTTCGAAGTCATCCACTCCGTCCGATGCCCGTGCGTGGCCGCGCGGATCGAAACACCGGAAGGCATCCTCGTTTACTCGGGGGACATCGTGGCCTTCGAGAGGATCGAAGACCGGGACCTGGCCCTTGCAGGCGCGGATGTCTACGTGGGCGATGGATCCACCTTGACCGCATCGCTCGTTCGCCGCCACGGCAGCGGCGCTCTGGTCGGTCACACCACGATCCGGGCGCAGCTCGGCTGGCTCGGGAGGGCGAACGTTCCCGCGGCCGTCTTTTCCCACTTCGGAGAAGAGGCCATCGCGATGGGAGACCGCCGCCTGAGGGAGGCGATCCGGGAACTGGCCGATAAGGCCGCCCCGCAGTGCAGGACTCTCGTGGCGCGAGACGGCTTC
>JBBQDF010000241.1:0-4984 GCA_038319475.1 Thermoanaerobaculia bacterium | reverse complement strand
CGTCGTCGCGGGGGGTTAGCTCAGCGGTAGAGCTCCTGCTTTACACGCAGGTGGTCGCAGGTTCGATCCCTGCACCCCCCACCAGGCCCGCCGACCGGGTTGCGGCCTACGCTCGAGCGGTCAGCCGCTTCGGCGCAACAGCAGAAACGCTGTCAATCCCAGCGTAGCAGCCAGAAGAGCCAGAAATAACGGAGAAAGAGTGGGCACCGGCGAGGAGGCTCCCGGGCCTCGAGGCGACGGAGTCGGCGTAGGTAGCGGCCCCGCCTGAAGGCAGGCCGAGAATTCCGATGTGTTGTTCTCGACGTCGCTCGCTGTCGCCGTGACGATCGTCTGGCCGGCCGGGAGTGCCATGACCAGAGGGCCGAACGTCCCGTCGCAGGTCGCGTTGGTCGATACGGTCGTCGCGCCGAGAAAACTCTGACCTTCTCCGTTGCCGGAGGCATCGCAGATCGTGTTGGAGAAGAACTCGAGACGAAAAGTTCCGTTCGCGCTGCTGTTCAAAGCGCCCGAGATCGTGACGCTGCCGCCGGTCAAAACGGCGGAGGTCAGGACGGGAAAGTTCTGAAGGTTGTTCGGCCCGACGTCGCCGTCACAGGGGTCGTTTCCGGTGACTCCGTTTCCCGCGGGCGTTCCCGAAGGACCGAGATCGATGCCGAGCTCTCCGTTGGAGTGGATCGCGTTTCCCAGGATTCCGGCGCGTCGTGTGGACGGGTCCGAAACGAGGACGCCGGTGCCGGTATTGAAGGCGATCACATTGCCGGCGCCGGCGGTGACTCCGCCCGCTGTCGCGTCCGTCGCAAGGATGATTCCCGTTGTCGCAACACCGGGCAGCCCCGTCGGGGGTGCGCTTCCAGCCGCGTTTGTGCCGATGAAATTTCCCTGTATTAACGTGCCGGGGCTCCCGCTTCCAGAGACGTCGACGTTGACATTCGGAATCGCACCGGAGTTGCTCGATCCATTCCCGGAGATCACGTTGCGGGCCCCCGGCGCGGTGCCTCCAATGACGTTACTCCGGCTCGAAGAATCCACCCGCACGCCCTGGCTTCCGTTTGGAAGCGCCGCCAGCCCGGTTACGTCGACGCCGATGAAATTTCCCTGCACGAGATTGGCGGAGACATTGGGCATCTCGAGGGGGCCGGTCGTCGTGAAGTAGATTCCGAAGACACCGTTGCCGGAGATCACATTGCGGGCGGCGGGATTCGTTCCGCCGATGACGTTGGAAACGCCGGGAGACTGGACAAAGATCCCGTAGCGGACGTTCCGGATGGCGGTTGTCCCCGCGGCATCCGTGCCGATGAGGTTGCCCTCGACGCGATTATTCGAGGAGGTCAGGATGACGACGCCGGCGAACGTGCCCGAGATGACGTTCCGGGCCGCTGCCGACGTGCCCCCGACCAGGTTGTTGCTGGAAATCACCGTCACCCCGCTCGCAAAGCTGCCGGGGTTTGCCGCGGCACTCCCGGCGGGATTTGTGCCGATGAAATTTCCTTCGACGACCGACCCCTCGGAGCCCTGTCTCAGGACGATCCCCGAATTGGCAGCGGGGTTGATGGCCAGTCCGCGGATTTTCACGCGGGCCGTGGACGTCAGCCCCGTGCCCAGTCCCGGCGAAAACATGTCCAGGTAAATGAGGATCACGGCGTTGCTCCCCGCCGCCGTCGAGCTCGTGTTCGGGGCGGCGCCGGGCTGCGAATAGCCGTCGATCGTCACCGCTTCCGTTATCTGTGGGAGAAAGGGCGCCGCGATCGTCCGCACTCCCGCGCCCGGGATGCGGAACACGATGCTGTCCTCTCCGACGGTCCCCGCGGCGCATTCGCCGGGCGTTGCTCCCGACGCCGTGTTGGTGTTGGAGGCCCGGATCGCCTCACCCATGGTGCATTGCCCGTCGTCGGCGGTGACGTCCGCGGTCGTGTTAACCGTGATCGTGGCCGCGCGGGCGGAAGAAGCCGCCAGGAGCACAAGGAGAGGGCAGGCCGGAAGGAAGCGGCGCCTGAAACCACTCACCGGTCGACCCCGGCCACGGGTCGGTGATTCTTCCGGCGGGGGACGCTCCGGTGCCCCCCGCCGGGCGCTCCTATCCGGCTTCGCCGCACGACTCCTCCGGCCGGCGCGGGCGAGCGGCGGGGCGGCGTTACCGCCGGCGGATCGCGTGGTAGATCAGCAGGAACACGACCGCTCCCACGACCGCGACCGCCACGCTTTCGAAATTCAGGCCTGAGACCCCCGGGACGGGATGGACGTGTGAGGCCCGCCCGAACGCCTTGAAGAGCCATCCGCCGACGACGGCCCCGACGATCCCGAGGAGGATGTCGCCGATCAACCCCTCGCCGCGGCTGTTGACGATCTGGCTCGCAATGAAGCCCGAGATGAGACCCAGGATGATCCACGCAATCAGGGACATGGGACTTCCTTTCGTGCGATGAGGGTGGTCTCGCTGCCGGCGGCCGGGGTGGGGAGAAAGACCTGAATTTGTACGGTAGTTTACACCCTTGCTGGTACGCTGGCAGACCACGACAGACTTCGAGGGTTGCCGGTTTGGGATCCCTCCCCGTAAGGAGACTCACATGACGAAGAGATTTTCGGCGGCGCTGTTTCTGCTTCTCGCCTTCGCCTCCTCAGTCCTCGCGTTGGAGGTGACGCTCAACACCGTCCAGTTCCCCGAGCGTAAGAGCGTGGATGTCCCGTTCACCGCGACGCGGCGCGCCCCCGCGGGTGCGACGCTCGAAGGCGACGTGGAGGCGAAAGGGCCATCGGCGAGGATCGATCTCGAATTTCGCGGTCTTGCGCCTGCGGTCATGTTCGGCGGTCAGATCAACAGCTACGTCGTGTGGGCCGTCGCCCGAGACGGCACCGCGCAGAACCTGGGTGAACTCTGGAGCCGCGACGAGAACGGCAAGGCCCGCTTCCAGACGGGCTTGAAGGAGTTCGCGATCCTGGTCACCGCGGAGCCGATTCCCGGCATGTCCCGCCCCTCCGACCTGGTCGTGTTCATCTCGCAGCCCGTGAAGTCGAGATACGCGAAAAACTCGGCGTTTGGTTATTCGACGTTTCGACCGGCGGTGTCCCGGGACGTCGAGACGATCGGGACGCTCCGCTACCGTGAGCGCGACCCGCTGGAGCTCTATCAGGCGCGGCGGATCTACCAGACCGCGGAGCGCGCGGGGATCGCGAATTACGATGCGCGGTCGATGGAAGAGGCGAGAACGACGCTGGCGCAGGCCGCTAATACGGCGAGCGCCGGCGGGAGCGGCCGCGTGGTCGCCGACTATTCGCGGCGCACCGTCAGCCTGGTGAGCACAGCCGCCCGGGCGATGTGGAAGGCGATGGCCGAGCGCGAGGAAGCCGAGATGGCGGCGGGCCGGCGCGCCGAGCTCGATGCGCTCGGGCGCCAGGTGGCGAGGGCAGAACGCACCGCTGCCGAGGCGGAGGTCGCCAGGCGTCAGGCCGAGATGCAGCGGGATTCTGCGGCGCGCGCGCAATCGGAATCCGAAGCGGCCGCCGAGCGGCTGGCCCGGGAGAAGCAGGACGCCGAACGCACAACGATGGCATCCGACGAAGCGAGGCGTCAGGCCGAAGAGGCCTCCCGTCGGGCCGAGGAATCCACCCGTCGGTCCGAGGAACTGCGCCGGCAGGCCGAAGAGGAAAAGCGCGCCGCGGAGAGGGCGCAGGCGGATTCCGCGCAGCAGACTGCGGCTCTGGAAGTGCAGAAAAACGCGGCGGAGCGTGCCCGCGCCGAAGCCGCGGAGCAGGCCGCCGCTCTGGAGCGCCAGAAGAACCAGCTTTCCGCGGACAAGACGCAGCTCTCCGCGGAAAAGGAGAGTCTCGCGGCCGACCGCGACCGGGTTCAGAAGGACCGGGATGCCCTCCAGCAGCGCCTGTCAGGAGCGCTCGCCGGCGTCGCGACGACTCGCACGACCGCCCGCGGGATCGTGGTGAGTCTTCCGGGAATCCTGTTTGAAACGGGCCGCGCGACCCTCAAGACCTCCGCTCAGGTGGCGCTGGCGAAAATGGCGGGCGTGCTCTCCGTCTTTCCCGACATGAACCTGCGCATCGAGGGCTACACGGACTCGACGGGGACGGAAGCCGTCAACACGAAGCTCTCGAGAAGCCGCGCCGCGGCCGTCTCGACCTTTCTGCAGAAGCAGGGGATCGGGCAGTCGCGCATCGTGACGGAAGGGTACGGCTCGCAGTTCCCGGTGGCGTCGAACAAGACGCCGGCGGGCCGGGCGCGCAACCGCCGCGTCGAGGTGATCCTGGCGGAGGGAGTCGTCGCCTCTCCGGCGTCTTAAAAGGGCCCGGGTCGCCGCCGGATGGAGACCAGGGCGCGCGCCCGGAGGCGCGTGCCCTCAGTCTCGCTCCACAGAACGTTGCCCCCCGCGCCCCGGAGAGCGCGGGGGCCTCCTGTCGATTACCGGCGCCGTCCGCGGTACCAGTAACCGCCTCCGCCGAACAGGACCACCAGAACGATGATGACGATGATGAGGGTCGTGCTGTCCATGGTCTCTCCCTTGTATTTGCGGCACGACCAAAGCGGCCGGCCGTTCCAGACGCGAAGCTCGCACCAAAATCCCGGTCGTCGGTTGTCCCGCGAAAAAGTGTGCCGCGAAAAAGTGTGCCGCGAAAAAGTGTGCCGCGAAAAAGTGTCCCGCGAAAAGTCGTGGAGTATTCCGCGTAGCTTATCGCCTTTGTAGTCCCGGCCTGGCGGCCGCCGTCCGCAGCTGAGTGACTGGCAGCATGGGTAACACATTAGACCGGGAGCATGGGTAACACTTTTCGCGGTTTCTCCGTGTCTGGTTCGTAGCAGTAGTAGTAGCTGTGGGCGCTTGCGGGAATCGCGCAGCGATTTCCGCAACGTCCACAGGCCGCGCCGAGGGTTGGCGATCATGGGAGTCCCTGGTGGAGCTTTCGGGTTCGTTGATCCAATCGCGCCAGCAGCATCGGGCCCAAGAAGAGGGACCAGATGCCGTCGTCGACCTCCTCGAGG